>USEV01000219.1 GCA_900553825.1 uncultured Eubacteriales bacterium | reverse complement strand
TTCCTCTACGTCTCGTGGGCTCGGAGATGTGTATAAGAGACAGTCCCGAGCTTTTCGGCAGGCTCTCATCTTCCGCGGGCTTCGGTGCGCGCTTTGAGCTTTCCTTCCCGTCGTCCGTCGAGGAATCGACCTTGCCGCGCCTTGCGACTCCCCTGTCCTTTCCGAACCCTGCCGCAAAGCGTTTCACCGCGGAGTGCGGCGTGCGGCGGGGCTCGTCACGCTCCGCTCCGTCCGCCGTCGGCATCATTTCGCGGGGCTCGGGCTCCGACTTCTTTCCGCGACGCGACCTAATCAAACCGCACCTCTTTGAGCCTGCCCCTGACATAGATGTCCCCGCCCCCGATTTCCTCGACGACAAGCTCTTCGCCGAAAAGCGAAACGGTGCCCGAACGGAGCCGCACGCGCACCTCTTCCTGCGAGATGAAAAGCACTCCCTTTATGCCCGAAACGACAGCCGCACCGCTCCCGAAAAAAGTGACGGTGTAGGTGTACAATTCGGGCGGGATTCTGAGCCTGGACAAAGCCTCTTCCACGAACATATCCCACTATATGAAGCGGTGCGCGCGGATATGCAACGACCGAACGGAATGACAAAACAAGCGTTTTATTTGTTGATTTGAGATGTTGAAAATCATTTTCCGTAAATTTATCACGGCGGCAAAAATGCGCCGCCTGCTCCGCGGCGCTGCGAGCAACGCTCCAAGCGAGGGCGCAATCCGCCCCGCTCAGTCTTCCGCGCGGACGAAAAAACCCGCGCTCTTCCGCGCGGGTTTTGCGGTTTCACATCATAATGTCATGCGAGAATGTCGTGCGAGATTTTCACCGAAAACGGGAACGCTTCCGGGGCTATGCCGACGCGCTCTCGCAGGGTCAGAAAGGCAGGTCGCCTTTGTCCTCGTCCGAGTCGTCGTCGTCGATGTATTCCTCGTCGCCGAAGCTCTCCTCGTAAGCCTCTTCCGCTTCCTCATCGTCGGCGTCCTCGTCCTCTTCGTCGGGCGCTTCGGGTTCGCCGAGGTCGGGAAGCTCGCTGTCGTCGAGGTCGAAGGGGACATCGTTCCTCCCCTCTTCCGCGGCTTCGGCAAAGGGCATTTCCTCCCCCGTCGCCTCCGCACTTTCGGCAAAGGGCATGAGCCCGTTGTCCGTCTCGGGAGTGCCTTCGGCAAACACCGCGTCGCCTTCGGTCGCGTCGGGCTTCGCTTCGGCGGGTTTTGCCTTGTAGACATATTCCGCGTCGCTCTTCCCCGCGCCTTCCGCTGCGTGAGGGCTCACGCCCTGATACTCGCGGAATGTCGTCGTCGGGCCGTTCCAGTCAAGCTCCACTTCGCCCATGCGTCCGCTTCTGTTCTTCCTGATTATGAGGCGGATATAGTTGGGCGGAACGGCGGGGTTGAACTTGTGCTCGTCGTGCAGGAACATGACGATGTCGCTGTCCTGCTCGATTGCGCCCGATTCTCGCAGGTCGCTGAGCAAAGGGGTGTCCTTGCGCTGTTCCACGCCTCGCGACATCTGTGAAAGCAGAAGCACGGGCACGCCCAGCTCCTTGGCAAAGATTTTCATCTGACGGGTCATCTGGCTGACTTCGAGCTGTCGGCTCTCCGCCGCGCGGGTGTTGCGCCCGCTCTCGCCAGCCGTCATGAGCTGCAGGTAGTCGATGATGATGAGGTCGAGCCCCTTTTCCCTCTTGAGCCTGCGGCACTTTGAAAGGACATCCGTGGGGCTGTTCATGGAGTAATCGTCGATGAACAGGTTTGCCTCCGCGAGGCGACGGTAGGCGGCAAAGACCTTGCCCGTTTCCGCGTCGCTCATGCCTCCGCGGGAATCCATTGCCGTGAGCGAAACGCCCGAGACATAGGCGAGCATACGCTTTGCAAGCAGTTCACCCGGCATTTCCAGGGAAAAAATCGCCACCACCTTGTTGTGGTTGAGGCAAGCGTTTGCGGCGATGTTGAGCGCAAACGCCGTCTTGCCGCTGTCTCTTATACACATCTCCGAGCCCACGAGACGTAGAGGAATCTC
>USEV01000218.1 GCA_900553825.1 uncultured Eubacteriales bacterium | reverse complement strand
CCGCCTGCGCCGACGCGCTGTCCGTGCCGCTTGCGGCGATTATGGAGCCGACGGACGCCGCGCCGTAGGCGTAGAAGGAATCCGCGTCGGTGATTTCCAGCTTGCTGCCGGGAGGGATTATGTCGGAGGGGGTGCCGCCCTTCATCGCAAGGGGAATGACCACCGCGAGCACGACGGCGACGACAAGGAACATCGCGATGGCGGCGATGACCGTCCTGCGCCTGTTCCTGACGCTGTGTTCGCCGCCTTGTTCGTATGCGAGGACGGACTCGGCGGAGTTGATGCCGAGGTCGCGTTTGACCTTCTCCCTGACTCTGCTGTCGGGGAGAATTTCGGACTTATGTTGGGCGAGCAGCTTTTTCACCTCTTTCATACGCCGTCCTCCGATTGCAGTTTGTTTTTGAGTTTTTTAAGCGCCTCGTTGTTCTTCCATGTCACGGTGCCGATGGGCATACCCATCATCTCGGCGACTTCGCGACGCTTCATGCCCGCCACCTGACACAACATGACTATTTCGTATTCCTCTTCGTCCAGCACCTTTGCGGCGAGGTCGAAGATGTAGGGCATCTCGAACTCCGTACTGCCGTAACGGTCGGGCGATTCGTGAAAGTCGGTTGCGACTTCGCGGGAACGCTTCTTGAGGGAGTTGAGGGCGATGGAGCGACCGATGGTGGTGATCCACGCCGTGAAGTTGGTGCCCTCGCGGTACTGCCCTATCACGGAGATTGCCCTGACAAACGCCTCCTGCATCGCGTCTTCGGCGAGCATCTTGTCGTGCAGGACATAGAGTGCGGCGAAATAGACGGAACGGTGGGTGCGTTCGTAGACATAGTCGAAAGCACTCGTATCTCCCTCTTTCAGAAGACGGACATGACGCTCCAGTTTCTCTTTCGACATACTCCTCCCACCTAGATAACAACGCGAACGGTCGAAATTGTTGGAAAAATTTTTCCTGACGGTAAAATCATAACAGCGAGAGGGAAAATAGTCAACAAAACCGCGCCCGATTGCGCGTGCGGACGGAGGCGCACGAGGTCACGCCGCCCCGAAAATTTCCGAAAAAATTTCGCCGTTTTTCCAACAATCGGGAATGCGGGCGTTGTTTATAGGGTGTGAGGGGCAAGACCCCCGCAAAATAACGGGGCGCGGAAAGCGCACGAATACGGAGGAAATACCCATGAAAAAATTTATGACCATAATGCTGATAGTCCTCGTGGTTGCGGCGGTGGCTTGCGGACTCGTGGCGTGTAACATCGGCGACGGCGACTCCACGAACAACATCGGCGGAATCGGCGGCGGCGGAATCGGCGGCGGCGGAATCGGCGGCGGCGGAATCGGCATCGGCAGCGACAGCGTCACCGACGGCGGACACGACGGAATATTCAACGACATCGTGAGCGTCGAAGAGGTCTACGGCTACAGCGCGGCGAGCGCGGGAATGCTCATCTCCTCCATGGGGAGCGGCGAGGCGGTCGCACAGGCGGACAGCGCGACGCTGCAGGCGGAGCTCAACCGCTATATGGAGCTGGTGGAGAGCCTGGTTGCCGACGGCGGCTTCCAAGTGGTGACCGAGAACTCCGACAGAGAGGGCTATGCCAAGAAGATGACCGTCACCTGCACCGACTCCTTGGGCGCGAACCGCTCGTATGTCATCTACTTCAACGAGAGGCTCATCCCCGATGATGACGACGACGATGACGACGACCCGTTCGAGATTGAAGAGGAATACTGCATCGACGGCGTCATGACCATCGACGGTGCCGACTACGCAATCTACGGCGAGAGGAGCTACGAGAGCGAGCCCGGCGAAGAGGAGAACGAAATCGAGTTCAGAGTCACCCTCTCCGAAACCCGCTGGATGTACATCGAGCAGAGCTCCGAGAGCGAGGTCGGCGAAAACGAGAAGGAATACTCCTACGCCATCTACGAGAGACCCGCGGCAGGCTACGGCAGGGGCGCACTCATCGAGAAGTTCTGCTTCGAGTTCGAGACCGAGCAGGACGAGACCTGTCTCTTATACACATCTGACGCTGCCGACGATAAGGCT
>USEV01000217.1 GCA_900553825.1 uncultured Eubacteriales bacterium | reverse complement strand
GCATCTCGCCCACTTCCTTAAACCCGTTCGCGAAAGAGGTTTCGAGGGCGGCAAGCGCGGCATACTGCGCGGCGGTCGGCGCGCACATGATGCCGTACTGGTGAATCTTGTAGACGACATCGGCAATGGGTTTGGGCGCGCACATATAGCCGAGCCTCCAACCCGTCATGGCAAACGCCTTGGAGAAGCCGCTGAGGACTATGGTGCGCTCGCGCATATTGCCGAGGGAGGCAATCGAGCAGAACCTGAGACCGTTGTAGACGAGCTCGCCGTAGATTTCGTCCGAGAAAACGATGAGGTCGTTCTCCTCGATGACGGGGACGAGGGCTTCGAGGTCCGCCTTTTCCATGACGCCGCCGGTGGGGTTGTTGGGGAAGGCGATGAGGAGCGCTTTGGTGCGCGGGGTGATTGCCTTTTTGAGCTCCTCGACATTGAGCTTGAACTCGTCCTCGATGAAGCACTTGACGGAAACGGGAGTGGCGCCCGTCAGGGAGACCAGGGGCGCGTAGCACACGAAGCAGGGCTCGGGGATGAGCACTTCGTCGCCGGGGGCGCAGACTGCCCTGAACGCCGCGTCGATGCCTTCGGAGGCGCCGACGGTGATGATGATTTCGCTTGCGGGGTCGTAATGCACGCCGATGAAAGAATCCAGATACTTCGAGATTGCCTCGCGCAGCTGCATGAGACCTGCATTTGCCGTGTACTGGGTCTTGCCCTGAAGAATGCTGTCTATGCCCGCCTTGCTGAACGCAGCGGGGGTGACGAAGTCCGGCTCGCCGACGCCGAGGGAGATGCAATCCTTTCTGGTAGCGGCGATTTCAAAGAATTTGCGTATGCCCGAGGGCTTCATGTCGCGTGCAATCGGGTTGAGCTTTTTTGCGTAATCGATCATAATTTCCACCTTATCAGTACTTTGATGAAATTTTAACACCAATTGATTTACTTTTCAACCATTTTTTCAAAACGGGTGTATATTAAATACATCGGTGCAAAACATCGGTGCTAGGCACCCCTCCCCTTTTCCCCCGCGGAGTGCGCCCCGCCGAATCGAACGGCGACAAAGGGCAAAAATAAACGGGGTGACTTGTGCGCGTGCGGCGCATATGCTAATATAAATGCGAGGTGAAAACTATGAAGAAAATGATTTCCATAATCGGCGACAGCAAAATCGAGGAAAACGGGCTCAAATTCCGCATGGCGTACGAAATGGGCAAAGCTCTCGTCGACAACGGTTACCGCGTCGCGTCGGGCGGCCTGGGCGGCGTCATGAACGCGGCTTTCATGGGGGCGCGTTCCTCTGCGTTCTACTCCGAGGGCGACACGGTTGCAATCCTTCCCATGTTCGACAGAAAGCAAGCCAACGATTCCGCCGACATCGTCATCGCAACGGGGCTTGACATCTACCGCAATGTCATCGTCGCCAATTCCGACGCGGTGATTGCCGTGGGCGGCGGCGCGGGCACGCTTGCGGAGATGTCCAACGCATGGCCGCTCAAACGGCTCATGATTGCATTCTCGAATGTGGACGGCTGGAGCGGCAAGGTCGCGGACACCAGGCTGGACCACCGCATCCGTTATCCCGAAATCGAGGAGGACAGGGTCTTCGGCGTCACCTCGGCGGACGAGGCGATTGCCATACTTGAAAAATATCTCCCACTCTACACCGATTCCCACTACGGCATAAAGACGGGCGACTGAACGGGGCGGCATTGAAACCAAGCAAAACAAAACGGACGGCGTTTGCCGTCCGTTTTTTGTGCCGTTCGCCTACTTTTCGGGCTCTTCTTCCTTTTGCCCGACAAGACGGGTCAGAAGCTCGTTTGCGGCGAGTGCCTGCTTTCCCGCAAAGCGCAGATAGCCCTCCGTCTCCTCCTCGTCCTTTTCCTTGTAGAACTTGCTCAAAAGAACCTGATTGATTTTTTCCTGCTGTTCGAGGAGCTTTTCCTGCGACGCACGCGTCATGCGCAGCTCGTCGAGCATTCGTATGAGCCAGCACGCGATGAACCAGCCGACAATTATGCCCTGTCTCTTATACACATCTCCGAGCCCACGAGACGTA
>USEV01000216.1 GCA_900553825.1 uncultured Eubacteriales bacterium | reverse complement strand
AAGAGACAGGCACCTCGGGGCGCTTGACGACGAGCTCTTTTTCCACAAAAGCGACATCAAGCCGTTGCGCGTAAGCCGAGAGCAACTGTGCCTCGTTGATGATGCCGCGCGACAAAAGAATGTTGCCGACATCCTCGTCGGGGTGACTCCTTTGCCAGCGTATAGCATCGCTCAATTGATCATTGGTGATGACCTCATTTGCGAGCAAAACTTCCCAAATCAAATGATTGTCCAAGCGATGCCCTCCCTCGTACTAATGATATTATAACAGCTGTCGGATGTCAATACTCAACCTTTGCTTTCCGTAGCTTAAAGTGCGGTTTTCCGACATTTTCGGCGCGTTTTCGCAGCCGTCACAAGCCCAGTAATTTTGCATAAAGGTTGATAATCGCATCACCGAAGTATGCCGCGACAACTGTCGCCAAAGCGATGAACGGACCGAAGGGAAGCGCGCGCCCGCTCTTTGCCTTACGGAGCAGTTCGTCCTCCTCTTCCTCGTCGGTCGCATTGCACGATTCGGCATTTTGTTGCATCGTTTCGTTTGTATAAACGCCGTTTTCGACATTTTCCGCACTTTGTTGCACGGGTTCGGAAACGGCGTCCCCGAGCACGGGTTCGGTCGCTTGCGCGGAGGGTTCGCGCGCGTTTTTGCGCGTCGCGGGCACCGCGTCCGTGTGCGGTTCGTCCGCGTCTTCGGCGCCGTCCGATATAATTGTATTCACGCCGCCGTCCGTCGATTCCTCACCGCTCTCTTCCGAGGCTTCGCCGCGGCGACGCCTGACTGCCAGGTTCACCACCGCCGCAACCGCTCCCGTCACCACCGCGAACATCAGCACGACGAGTATCTTCTTCCACCCGAGCAGAAGCCCCAGCACGAAAAAGAGTTTGACATCGCCAAAGCCCATTCCCCCGAAGAGGAACAGCACCAGCATCGGCACGCTCACGCACGCGCATCCTATCAGCTTGTCCTGCCAGCTCACTCCCCCGAATGGCGCAAAGGTGATTGCGCCGAGTATCAACAGCACGACGATTCCGCTGTCGGGGATTTCCATCGTGTCGAGGTCGCAAAACGCCGCGACAACCAGCACCGACATCGCGACATCCCACACAAGCGTCATGCCGCTCAACCCGAACGCCGCGTAGTTGCCCACCCACAGCGCGCAGTTGACGAGTTCCACTATCGGGTAGCGCGGAGATATGCGCCTGCCGCAGTTGCGGCACCTGCCCTTCAGCAATATGTAGCTCAGCACGGGGATGTTGTCGCGCGCCTTTATCCCCGCACCGCACTGCGGACAGTACGAGCGTTTGCGCGAGAAAAATTCGCCGCGGGGGATGCGGTATATGCACACATTGAGGAAACTCCCGAACACGAGCCCCAAAAGACCGCTCAATATGTAGAGGGTGACATCGAGCGCAAGCATCCGTCACCTCACGCGAAGAAACAGTAGTAGTAGCGGTCGTAGACATCGTCCGCCTCGTCGCCTTCCGCGAACATTATCTCCGTCTTGCGCTGGGATATGTTCAACAGCGTGATGACCGTGCTTCCGCTCGCGCGCACTTCGCCGCCGCGCATGACTTCGACATTCACTTTCAGCGAGGTGTCCTTGCCCTCGGCGTTCGATATCGCTTCAAACCACATCGACACCGTGTGCGACTCGTAGGACGACGCGCGCAGGAGCAGGTTGTCCTCCCGGGGGAGAGGCACCACCCTGCCGTTTCCGAATTCGCTTCGGGTGCCGTGTTCGTCCTCGAACTCGATGTTGCCGTCTTCGTCCACCGGCAGGATGTACACCATCCCGTCCGGCGCGGCGTAAAGACAGTTGCCCTTCTCGGTGTATTCCGCACCGAAGCGCTCTATGTCGCGCACCAGGTACATCGAGGTCGAGCTCTTCACCGTCTGCGTGATGTATTCCAGCACTATGTCCTTGACATCGTCCGCGGTGATGACCTGCTCGCCGCGCAAAAAGGTGTTGGATGCCGACTGCGTGATCAGAAATATGCAAAGGGAAAGCAGGGATACAATGACTATTGCAACCAAAAGCTCCGCCAGTGTGAATCCTGTCTCTT
>USEV01000215.1 GCA_900553825.1 uncultured Eubacteriales bacterium | reverse complement strand
CGAGATTCCTCTACGTCTCGTGGGCTCGGAGATGTGTATAAGAGACAGCCTTCGGGATGTATATCCTGGGCATAGTGGTGGCAATCCTTTCGGTGCTGTTCATGCGCAACACCACCATGCGCGGCGACACTCCTCCCTTCATCATGGAGCTCCCCGCCTACCACGCCCCGCAGGCAAAGGCTCTCGCCCTTCACCTCTGGGACAAGACCAAACACTTCGTCAAGAAGGCGTTCACCATCATCCTGCTTTCCACAATCCTCATCTGGTTCCTGCAAAGGTTCTCGTGGGATTGGCACTACCTCGAAGAGGACGCCCTCAACGACAGCATCCTCGCCGGCATAGGCAAGCTCATTCAACCGCTGTTCACGCCCCTCGGCTTCGGCTCGCAGCTCGGCGCGTACGGCTGGGTGTTCGTGGTCGGGGCGATAATGGGACTCATCGCCAAGGAGAATGTCATCGCGGGCTTTGCAATCATGGCAACGGCGATAGTCGCGGCGACGGGCGGCAACTACGACGCCGAGGCTGACGCGGACGGCATCAACGCCGCGGTCATCATGATACAGCAGACGGGCATAACCCCTGCGGGCCTCATCGCCTTCATCGCCTTCAACATGACCACAATCCCGTGCTTCGCGGCGGTTGCGACCGCAAAATCCGAGCTCGCAAACAAAAAGCTCTTCCACACCACGCTGCTTTTCTGGCTTGCCGTGTCGTACATCGTGGGCACCGTCGTGTACCTCGTCGGCGAGTGGTGGTGGACGCTGTTCATCGTCCTCGCGGTCGCGGCAGGCGCAGTGGTCGGCATAGTGTTCTACAACCGCAAGCGTGACGCAAAGGCAAGGCTCGCGGCGGCAGGTGCGAATGCGGACGCGACGGCAGTCGGCAATGACGCCTCCGAAACCCCGTCCGACGACGCTTCTGACGCAAACCCGGAAGAGGATAACAAAGAACAATGACCCCGTTAGATATAGTGATAATCGTGATTTGCGTGCTCGTCGTGGCGGCGATCGCAGTGGGAGCGATTGTGCGGAAAAAGCTGGGCAAACCCTCGGGTTGCTGCGCAGACTGTTCCAAGTGTCACTCCTGTCCGTCCGCCACGTGCGGCCCGCAAACAGAGGGCGGAGAACCTCCCGTCGCCGACAAAGGGCACGGGGCAGGCGAGTCCGCCCACAGGGCGGAACCCCGTGCCTGCTCGCCGTGTGAGTGCGCCTCGTGCAAACTGCACTGCGGCACCCGTGCCGACGGCGCAAAGACCGCGCCCGACGCGGGCGGGAATCCCGCCAAGGATTGACAGCCGATACGGCAAACCGTATTTCTCTCCTTACAACAGCAAAAGCCGCGGCACACGCCGCGTCTTTTGCATAGTCCCGAGCATCGCCGTTTTCTCTCTTTTTCAGGCGTCGGACAGGGCTCAAATCCGTTGACATTCCCGTGCTTGCGGTTCATAATGACTCTGTTACTTCAGGAGGTGCAAAATGAGTTGCGACCACGATTGCGGAAGCTGTTCCTCTAAATGCGGAAAGGAAAGTTTCCTGGTCAAACAGAACGAGCTCAGCGATGTCAAGCGCGTCATCGGAGTCGTCAGCGGCAAAGGCGGTGTGGGCAAGTCGCTCGTCACATCCCTGCTCGCCGTCGGCGCGGTGCGTGACGGCAAGAAGGCGGCTATTCTCGATGCCGACATCACAGGCCCTTCCATCCCCAAGGCGTTCGGCGTCAACCACAGGAGAGCGGAGAGCATGGACGGCACTCACATTCTCCCCGTCGTGAGTGCGAGCGGCGTGAAAATCATGTCGTTGAACCTGCTCATCGACGACGAAAGCAAGCCCGTCATCTGGCGCGGACCCATCCTTGCCGAAACGGTCAAACAGTTCTGGCGCGATGTGGCGTGGGACGAGGTGGACACCATGTTCGTGGATATGCCTCCGGGAACGGGCGATGTCCCGCTCACCGTGTTCCAGTCCCTGCCGCTCGACGGCATCGTGGTGGTGACATCTCCCCAGGAGCTCGTTTCCATGATAGTGTCCAAGGCGGTCAACATGGCAAAGATGATGGACATCCCCGTGCTCGGGCTGGTGGAAAATATGTCCTACTTCAAG
>USEV01000214.1 GCA_900553825.1 uncultured Eubacteriales bacterium | reverse complement strand
CTCTACGTCTCGTGGGCTCGGAGATGTGTATAAGAGACAGCCGCACCGAGGGCGCGGTCAGACAGCTCGGTGATATACTCAACCTGCACAAGCTCCCCAACCGCATTGAGGCGTACGACATATCGCACATCTCGGGCACGGACAAAGTGGCGAGCATGGCGGTGTTCGAGGGCGGCGAGCCCAAGCGCTCGCATTACCGCAAATTCCGCATCAAGACGGTGGAGGGCAACAACGATTTCGCCTGCATGAAGGAGGCGTTGACGCGCAGGCTCAAACGCCTCGACGACAGCGACGACGAGAGCTTTTCCACCCCTCCCGACCTCATCCTCATCGACGGAGGCAAGGGTCAGCTCGCCTACGCGCTGGAAGCGCTTGCCGAGTGCGGCAAGGAGGATTTGCAGATTCTTTCCCTTGCAAAGCGCGAGGAGGAAGTGTTCCTGGGCACGGAGCCCAAGAAGCCCGTCATCATCCCCCGCGACAGCGTCGCGTTGCAGATGTTGCAGAGGGTGCGCGACGAGGCGCACAGGTTTGCCATCACCTACCACAGAGCCCTGCGCGGCAAGCATATGTCCGAAAGCGAGCTCATGAAAATCGACGGGGTGGGCAAATCCCGCGCGAAGGCGTTGCTCAAGGAGTTCGGCTCGGCGGAAAATGTCAGACACGCGGGCGTCGATGGCGTGGCGGCGCTCCAGGGCTTTTCCCGCGCGATGGCGGAAAAAATCGTGGACGCGCTGGGCGGCGAGACGGGCGCACCTCCGACAGAGGACGAATAGAGGCTTTTCACGCGCGTTTTTCCCGATAAACCGCGTGTTGCGTTCCCCCGTTCCGATGAGCCGATTTCACGGCTTCGGGGCGGGGTTTTCGTATGCCTCGCCGCCCCGCGCCTTTTGTGCCGTTTGACCCAAGTTAAGCCCGATTTGTCTTGTGCGAAAGGGGAATATGGTGTATATTATTATTAACGCTCTCGCACGGAGGAATTTTATGTCAGGGAAAGAAACCGCAAGAAAGAGCGAGTGCTTCATCCCCGCGGCGAAGTTCGCGGACGACCTCGACCTCAAGGTGGTGTACGCCCCCGAAGAGGACCTCTGCTTCCGCTCCATGGCGACCAACCGCCCGGGGCTGCTTTTCGCGGGCTTCGACGACTATTTCCCCGACCAGAGGATTCAGATTCTCGGCAACGCCGAGATGGCGTATCTCAACTCCCTTTCGGAGGAGAAGAGGGATATGCAGCTCGAGAGGCTTTTCTCCCGCAAGGTGCCTTGCGTCATAGTCACCCGCGCCGCCCGCGTCACCGAGAGGATGATAGCCATGGCGGCGAAGTACCGCACCGCGCTCTTTGTCAGCGACGAGACCACCTCCGATGTGGACAGCGATGTGGTGCACTATCTCACCGCCGCGCTCGCGGCGTCCAAGGTCATCAACGGTGAGCTGCTTGACATAAGCGGCATAGGCGTCCTGCTCATAGGCGAGAGCGGAATCGGCAAATCCGAGACCGCGCTCGAGCTCGTCCACCGCGGGCACATGCTCGTCGCCGACGATGTGGTGGAAGTGAGGCGCATCAAGAACAAAATCTACGGCTATCCCCCCTGCAACATAGCCAACCTGCTCGAGGTCAGGGGAGTGGGACTCATAGATGTCGAGGCCATGTACGGCATAGGCGGCGTGCTCAACCAGAAGAGGATACACCTCGTCATCGAGATGGAGAGGTGGGACGACAAGAAGAGTTACGACAGGCTGGGCGACGACGACCTCTCCTACGACATACTGGGCGTGAAATTCCAGCGCATAGTGGTGCCCGTTTCCGCGGGCAGGAACCTCGCCGTGGTCATCGAGGCGGCAAGCCGCAACTTCCGCTTGAAATCCATGGGCAGGGACCCGCTCGAACAGCTCTCCGCCCGCATCATGGAGGACAACCGTCCCGTCAAGAAGTCGTGAGATTTTGCGCCCGTGCGGCATATATTGCCGTATGGACGAAATGGAGATATTCGACGCCGTTGCAAGAAAGACGGGCGTACGCGTTAAGGGCGACGCGCCCGCTTTTCATCTGTCTCTTATACACATCTCCGAGCCCACGAGACGTAGAGGAATATCGTATG
>USEV01000213.1 GCA_900553825.1 uncultured Eubacteriales bacterium | reverse complement strand
GCCTTATCGTCGGCAGCGTCAGATGTGTATAAGAGACAGACGGTATACGCGCCGTTGAACAGCTTGTGCCTGACAAACCCGCCCACGACGAAATCTCTCCTTTCGCCGCCGAATACGAGGCTGACGGTGTCGCCCGCATTGAGATTGTAAAGCTCGTGCAGGGAGTAGTCTAGGACGGCTTTCCCTTCCCCGAGTGCGGCGAGGACATCCTCGCGCGGCGTGATGTACTCGAAATCCGCAAGCCCCAGCGCGGAGGACGAGCCGAGGATGTTGGTCGTGACCTCTCCCGTGCGTTCCGAGTTCAGGCTGCCCTGCCCCCATACCATGAGATACGCCCCGTCCACGCCTTCGACGGCGGTGAACTCGTCCTCGTCCACCGCAGACGATACATTGGTGACGATGATCATATCCCGAAATTCCGCCGTAAAATCGGCGAATATCGTCGTCGTTAGCGACCATGTCATGAACAGCAGCATGGAAACGGTGAGCCCGACGGCAAGCACCTGCGAGGAGCGTGACGCCCTCTTTTCGCGCTGTGCGGCAAAGCCCGCGACCATGACCGAGGCTTGCGGAGCCCTGCTCATGAGCCGCCCCAGACCGCGCACGGCAAAGGGCATGAGCGTGGCGGCAAACGCGATGACGAGCACCATGTTCACCGCAGACAGCACGCCCATCGCGCCCGAAATGAAATTTTCGACGAGCAACAGCGCGAGCACCGCCGCCCCGAGACACGCCGAGAACACGACGGGAGCGAGACTCTTTTTTTCCACGGAAAAGAGGTTTTCGCGGGCGGAGGCGCGGAACACCCTGAAAAGCGGATAGACCGACGCCGCGACTGCGGCGACGCCTCCGGTGACCGCCGCCCCGAAGAGCAACAGCGCGTTGACCGAGAAGGAAACGACGCTGGAAAGCACAATCTGAATGAGCAATGCAAAGACGCCGACGGCAAGCACGGAGCCCACAATCGCGCCGATTGCGGCAATCACCGCGCTCTCGGTAAAGAAAAGCGCCGCGATTTTCCGCTTTGTCGCGCCGACGAGGGCGAGCTTTGCGGCATAGGCGCGCCTGTCGGCGACGCCCAGCGTGAAAATCAACGCCACGCTGACGAGGGAGAGGAGCGCAACCGCCGCCCCCGCTATGGTGACGGGCGCGGAGAGGTTGCCCGCACGGGTGGAGATGTATGCCTCGTCGACGGTGAGCGACACGGTGAGCTCCGAGTACTCGGGGAGCGCGGCGACGGCATCGCGCACGCTCTCGGCGTCCGCGCCGTCCGCGACATCGATGTAAATCTCGTTGAACACCTCAATCCCGCCCGGGGAAATCAACTGCGCGACTCCGCTCGCCGAGCCCAGCACGGTGTAGGGCGAATCCGCGACGAAATAACCCTCGTTTTGCGCAACCGCGACGACGAAAAACCCCCTGCTGCCGCCAGACGAAGCGAGCGACGCAACCGCGAGCCTGTCCCCCACCCCGATGCCGAGCGCCCGCGACATGGCCTCGGAAATTATCACATTGTCGGAGTTTGTGAAAAGCTCCTCGGCGTTGCCGGAGGCGACTTTGACGGAATTCATCTTTTCGATGTCGCCCCGTGAAAAGCCGCGCAGGCGGATGTATTCCCCGTCGTCGCCGTTTTCGAGCAAGGCATAGACGGAGACCGTGGGCACGAAAGAGGAGACCCCCGCGACTTCCTCGAGCGGCTCAACAAGGGCGAGCCTGTCGCCGCCGCTCTTTGCGGAAATCATGATGTCGTAGTCGCCGAAATCCGCGGTTTCCACCGCGTACACATATTCGTACACCGCGCCCTCGAGCGCAAACATGGCAAAAAACATCGCCACCGCGACCGCGATGACAAGCACGGACGCGACGGTTCGCCATGGTTTGGCTTTGAGATTTTTGAGCGCGAGTTTTAATGTCATGACCTGATGAGCCCGTCCTCTATCTCTATGATTTCGGAGGCGTAGGAGGCGTGCAGAGCGGAGTGCGTGACCATGACGAGCGCAACGCCCCTTTCGCGATTGATGCGCCCGAGAAGCTCCATGACCTGCCGTCCCCTCTCGCTGTCGAGGCTGCCCGTGGGCTCGTCGAGGAAGATGAGCTCTGTCTCTTATACACATCTGACGCTGCCGACGATAA
>USEV01000212.1 GCA_900553825.1 uncultured Eubacteriales bacterium | reverse complement strand
GCGGGCATAGGCAGCGCGGAGAGCGTGGAGCCGTTGGGCGCGGGAGAGTTCAACACCGTGCTCGCGGTGCGCGCGGGCGGCAAGGACTACGCCCTCAAAATCGCGCCCGCGCCGTGGAGCGAAACTCTCTCCTACGAGCGCGATATGATGCGCGCCGAGGTGTTCTGGTACGATGTGCTGGCAAAAAGGACGGATATTGCCGTGCCCGAGATATATTTTGCGGACTTTTCGCGCACGCTCATTCCCACGGACTGGTTCCTGATGCAAAAGGTGGACGGTGCGCACCCTACGGACAAGGCGCAAAAGGCGGAACTATGCGACTATATCGCCTCAACGCTCGCCAAAATGCACCGCGTGCACGGAGAGAAATTCGGCTACGAGCAGGGGCGGCGGTTTGACGATTGGCACGCCGCGCTCCGCGATATGGTGACCACTCTTCTCGACGAGCTCAAAGCAAAAAATCGCACCTCGCGCAGGGGCGAAAAGCTGCTCGCGCTCGTCGACCGTCACGCCGACATCCTGAAAAAGGCGGAGTGCACCATGGTCAACTACGACCTCTGGACGCTCAACATAATCGCCTCCGAAAAGGACGGCAAGACGCAGTTCACGCTCATTGACCCCGAACGGTGCTTTTGGGGCGACAGGGCGGCGGATTTCGTGTGTATGGAAATTCTGCGTCCGCTCTCAAAAAAACGGGCGTCGCTTGCAGCGTACAACAAAGTCGCCGATGTTCCCTTCGAGGTGACTTGCGAAACGAAAATCCGTTACGGACTTATGACGGCATATATGGGACTGCTGCAGGAAACCGAAAAGCATTACCGCTACACCCCCGCGATGTGGGGTTGGTGGCGCAATGTGATTAGCGGCGCAATGTTCTACCGCGCGGGCTTTTCCGAAATCAAAAAGGCAAAATGAAAACCGCGCCCGACAGCTCCAAAAAGCTACGCGAGGGCAAAATCCCGTCCCTGGTGACGGGCTTTGCGGGCTCGGCGCTTGCGGGGCTGGTGCTGAACTCCGTCTACTCTCTCACCGACGCGCTGTTCATAGGGCGGGGAGTGGGCGACATCGCAATGGGCGGCGTTTCGGTGGTCGCGCCTTTTGTCATACTCCAAGGGGCAATCTCAACGGCTATAGGAAGTGGCGCGGCTTCGCTTGTGTCCGTAAAGCTCGGCGAGGGCAAACCGAACGAAGCGGGTGCGGTCACGCTGAACGCAATGATAACCTTCTACATCGTTGCGGTCGTCGTCACCGTAATCGGATTTGCGGCAATGACGCCGCTCCTCAAGGCAATGGGCGCGACCGACGAGCTTATGCCCTATGCCCGCATCTACTTCACCATAATCCTTGACGGCAACATCTTTTCCACGGGCTTTTCCTCGATTATGCGCGCGGAGGGGAAGCTCGTCTATTCCACCCTGCAATGGATAATCCCGATAACCCTCAACATAGTGCTTGACGCCGTCTTCATTTTCGCCCTCGGTTGGGGCGTTGCAGGGTCGGCGGCGGCAACTGTCGCGTCGCAGTTGGTGAGCTTCGTGATGTCGGCAATCTTCTTCACCCGCTTCACCTCGCAAAGCTTCAAAGGCGCGCGGCTCAGGCTCTCCTCGGCGTCGTCCATAATCGGCATAGGCGTGCCCGCACTTGTCCAAATGGGCAGTTTATCAATCATAGCAATCGTGATAAACAACCTTATCGGCAAAATCGACGGCTCCTTGGGCATCACGGCTTTCGGCTACATTTCCAAGCTTCTCACCTACTCCGCGGTGCCTTTCGTCGCGATGGCGCAAGGGCTTGCGCCCGTCGTCGGGTTCAACTATGGCGCGGGCAACACCGACCGCGTAAAGCGTGCGGTGGGGTTTTCGCTTGCGGTGTGCGCGGGCTACGCGGTGCTCGCCCTGGCGCTCGCGGAGGGCGTGCCGCGGGCGTTTATGCGCGTGTTCACGGACGACGGCATAATCGTGGACTACGGCGCGCGTTTCATACGCCTGCTCGCTCCCGCCCTGCTGTTTTTGCCCCTGCCCTCAATCGCGGGCGCGGCTATGCAGGCTATGGGCAGAAAGGGGCTTGCGATGCTCTTTTTCGCAAGCACTCCCGTCCTGTTTATTCCCCTCGCGTTCGGGCTTTCGCACACAATGGGCACGGCGGGCTTGCCCGTCGCGTACATTG
>USEV01000211.1 GCA_900553825.1 uncultured Eubacteriales bacterium | reverse complement strand
GTGCGGGCGAGATGGGGTGGGGGATAATCCCCTTCGTGATGCTCGTCTACATCGCCACGACAAACTCCGTCAATCTGACGGACGGGCTTGACGGACTTGCCGCCACGACATCCCTCGGTTACTTTGCGGTCTACACCCTGCTGGTGCTCGGGTTGACCCACGACGCGGCGAGCGCGGGCAATCATGCGGACGCTTCGGAGCTCGGCTCGCTCGCGGCGTTTTCCGCCTCGGTTGCGGGCGGGCTTGCCGGGTATCTGGTGTTCAACGCCAACCCCGCACGGGTGATGATGGGCGACACGGGCTCCCTCGCCCTGGGCGCCGCCGCCGCGACGGTGGCGTGTTTTTCGCGCACGGAACTCCTTTTGCCCCTCGCGGGAATAATGTTTGTGTGGTCGAGCATATCTGTAATATTGCAGGTGCTCGTGTTCAAGGCGGGCGGCGGACGCAGGCTGTTTCTCATGGCGCCCTTCCACCATCATCTCGAAATGAAAGGGTTGTCCGAGGCAAGAATCTGCGCGCTCTATCTCGTCATCACGCTGATTGCGGGCGCCCTTACTCTTATTCTTGCGAGGGCGGTATGAATCTTCAAGGCAAAACCGTGGTCGTTTACGGCGCGGGAGTGAGCGGACTGTCTGCGGCGCAACTGGTGCGTGAGTACGGAGGCAGGGCAATCATCTACGACGACAACCCCAAAAAGAGTCATTCCACATCGTGCACTTCGGTCTTCAACGACTGCGATGTGATTGTCGTGAGCCCCGGCGTGTCCTCCGCAAACCCCATCATCCTGGACGCGAAGCTGGAGGGCAAGCCCGTGATAAGCGAGCTCGAGCTCGCCTCCGCCTACTGCCGCGCGGAACAGATTGCGGTGACGGGCACGAACGGCAAGACCACGACGACCCTCCTCATCGACCACATACTCAAATGCGCCGGCATACCGTCGCACGCGGTGGGCAACATAGGCGCGGCGTTTTCCTCGGTGGCGGACAAACTGGACGCCGTGGAGGTTGCGGTGATTGAGGCTTCCAGCTTTCAGCTGGAAAGCTCGTTGACATTCGCCCCCGACATCGCGGTCATGCTCAACATCACGCCCGACCACCTCGACAGACACGGGAATCTGCAGAGGTACATAGGCGCAAAGGCGAATGTGTTTTTGCGTCAGTCCGAGGGCGACACCGCAATCTACAACGCCGACGACCCGCAGATTGCCACTCTGTTGCCGATTATCCGTGCAAACCGCGTGCCTTTCAGCGTGTCGCAACCCGTGGACGGAGCCTACATATCCTCGGGCTTTGTCTGCTTCCGCGGCGCGCCGGTCATCGAAACGGCGGAGTTGGATTTCGCCGGCAGGGAGCTCGAGGATGTGCTCGCCGCCGTCGCCGTCGCGTTCGTGAAGGGCGTGAGCGCCTATACGGTGGCTTCCGCGCTCACCTCGTTCAGACGCCCCGATTTCAGACGAAAGCCCTGCGGCTCCGTGAGCGGCGTCGAGGTGTTCAACGACAGCAAAGCCACGAATGTGTATTCCACGGTCTCCGCAACCGAAAGCATGGAGGGGGATACGGTGCTGATTCTGGGCGGCGCGGACAGGGGAGAGGATTTCGGCGAACTCTTCCGTATGCTGCCCAAGACGGTCAAAGGCATCGTGGTCACGGGTGAGAACGCCGACAAGGTGCTGGATTCGGCTCGGCTTTCGGGCTTCTGTCCCGCGAGGCGGAGCGCGGGTCTTGCCGACGCCTGCGCGGACGCGCTGGACATGGCGCACGCGCTTGGGTGCAGGAATGTGCTGTTCTCGCCCTCGTCCAAGAGCTACGACAACTATTCCAGCTACACCGAAAGGGGCAGGGAATTCGACGCGGCGGTCGCGCGGCTCAAAGACAAAAAATGAAAGGCGCGGCAATCCCTCCTTCCGACAATCTTTTTCTCCCTCGCGACGGACGGCGCGCGGAGGACAGGTATGCCGCGGCAAAGCGGTTTTTCGATTTCGACAAGCCCCTCGCGGTCGCGGCGGTCCTGCTTTCGGCAATAGGGCTTGTGTTCATCTATTCCGCCTCGTCCTATTCCGCCGATTTGCAGTTCGGGGACTCTTTCCACTATGTCAAGACGCAGGCGGTCGCGCTCGTCCTCGGCGTCGCGGCGATGTTGTCGGTGTCCTTCGTGCGCCCCGAAACGATTGCAAAGCGCTCATGGCTCCTGTACGCGGCGGGAATAG
>USEV01000210.1 GCA_900553825.1 uncultured Eubacteriales bacterium | reverse complement strand
GGCAGCGTCAGATGTGTATAAGAGACAGGTCGTGAACTCGAACGCCTCGTAGAACGCTTCTTCGTCTTCGTTTTCCGCGATGCTCGGGTAGGCGACTTCGACCGCGAACTCGTTGTCGGTGAGCTTGCCCGTGCCGTCGTAACGCATGGACGGGAACACGGTCTCGCGGCCTATTCCCGCCTCGAGCGAGGATTGAGTTGTTTTGAGCACCAGCACCGCGACGGTGCGCTGAACGGTGATGTCCACCGACGCGCTTTCGCCCTCCGCGGACTGTGCCGTCACGCTTGCCGTTCCGCTCATGAGCCCGCGCACCGTGCCGTCCGCATCGACCGAAACGACATCATCCGAGGACGAGCCCCAGCTCACCTTCGGAGTTTCGTTGCGTCGGAGCACGGAACGGTAACGCGCCGAGAGATAGAGGGGCAAGCCGCCCATTTCCAGAATGTAGCCGTCGAGCGCGTCGCTCTCGACGATTTCGATTGCCGTTTCGGCACAGCGCCTCAGTGTAACCGTGCCGTTTGCAAGCGCCAGCGAAGCGATTTCGGAGCCGCTGTCGAATGTGAACTCGTCCCCGTTCAGGGTGCCGCCGTCGACGCTTCTGACTTCACTGCCCCTGAGACCTATCGCGGAGAGGCCGAAAGAACCCGCCCCGATGTCGAGGGTGTTGCCGTAGGGAGTGAGAGCCGCGTTCACGGTCACCGCGAGCGGTGCGCTGACGACCTTCTGCCCTGCGGAATTGATGACCGACAGAGTGACATCGGCGCTGCCCTCCGCGACGCCCGTGAGAATGCCGTTGCGGTCGACGCGCAGGACGCTCTCGTCCGAACTCTTCCACTCGAAATCGGTCGCGACGCCGTCAAGGGGCGTGACCACGGCGGAAAGCCTCGCGCTCTCGCCCACGCCTATGCTCTCCACGCCTTCTATGCGCACCGAGCTGACATCGCCGCCGACGACGACTTTGCAAGAATCGGTTTTGGTTTCCGCGCTCACCTGGAGGGTGAAACTGCAGTGCACCGTGACGCGCAGCCTGCCGCCCGTCGTCACCGTGTCGACATGGTTGTCGTCCGCGTCGAGGAGCTCCGCAAAATACACGCCGCCGACGCCGTTGTCCTCGTCGGTGAAGTTCTCGTCACGACTGCGGACATCCTTTATCGCCCACTCGCAGACGGCTTCCGCCGCCGTGGGCTTGACCGTCACGGAGAAAAGGTCGTCGAGCTCGTACTCCCCTATCTCCAGAGTCACGGAGTGAGGAGATACGGTGACGCTCTCCACGGAAATGCGCACCGAGTTGGTGATGAACGCCGTCACCAGCCCCACCACCAACAGCACGATTATAGGAAGTAGCACCAATGTGCCCAACATCAGTTTCTTCATAACAAATCCATCGTTAAAACGCTTTTTGCGTCGATTCGCGGTTCTCAGTCGCCGCTATGCAACCTTGCGACAAACCTGGAGTTGATCGTGTAATCCGTGCCCGGCACAAGGTCAGTCGTTTCGTTATCGTATGCAAATATGACCGCGGGAGCGTCGTCCATTCCGAGGAGCGAAAGGGCGTTCTTTATCGATTCGACATCGTTGCTGGAGAAATACTTGATCCTCTCGTCCTCGAAGCTCATGTTCCAGCTGACTCCGTCAAGCGAATCCAGCTTCTCGTCCGTGGTGACTATCCTGCCTTTGTCGTTGACCTCGCAGATGTAGCCGTCCCTGTCCACAAGCCTGCCGTCCGCGGCGTAGCCGTAGGTGAGATAGGAGGGCGAAACGAGACCCGCCGAGAAGAAGCCCAGGTGCATATAGGTTTCCGCGCCTATCGTTCTGCGGAAGCCGTCGAGCGCGGGCTCATTGATAACGGCGTTGCGGAGTATGCCGAGCGCCCATTCCGCAGTCTGTCCGCCGAGGAAATCCTCGAGCATGCTGAGCGGCAACAGCACGAGGTTGTCGCTGGGCTGCCAGTTGTAGATGTCCATGAAGCCCGTCTGGGTGAGAGTTGTTCTGCCCATCGCGCTCTCCCTGTAGCCGTCGTACACATAACCGAAGCCGAGCGCAAGACCCGCCATGTTGGAGAACACGCAGTTGTTGATCGAAATGTTGTTGTAGGTGTGCACGCGGGTCTTGGTGCCGTCCACGGTGACATCGTTGAAGTTCATGCCGAGATACACCGCGGGGGTGGAGCTGTTGCGGAGGACGCAACCGTCGAGAGTGACCTCGCCGCCCATGATGGAG
>USEV01000209.1 GCA_900553825.1 uncultured Eubacteriales bacterium | reverse complement strand
GCCTTATCGTCGGCAGCGTCAGATGTGTATAAGAGACAGGTATTGTACTATAAGTTCATGACAACGGCAAAAGAGTACCAACCGGGATATGTGAGGACCAACCCCGCCCCCGTCGAGGACGGCAGTCGGGGCAAGCTTCCTCCCCGCACAATCGAAATTTCCAAACGGGCAATCGTGGTAGCGGTCGTCATCGTGCTCGTGCTCGTCATTGCCGCGATAGTCGTCACGCAGGTCCTGCCCAAGGGCTCCTACGAGCGCGGCACGGACGCGGACGGCAACACCTACATCATCGCCGATTCCTACACCCAGGACGACTCCCTGCCCTCCCTGCAATGGTGGCAGGCGATTTTCGCGCCGTTTTTGGTGCTGAACCCCGCAATGGACGGCTCGCTCATGGTGTGGGCGCTGATAGCGTTGTTGCTCGCCATCGGCGCGGTGTTCACCGCCCTGGACCACACGGGCGTGCTGGTCTATATGGTGGAATCGCTGCGCAACCGCTTCGGCAAACGCAAGTACGCACTCCTGTTCGTGCTGTCGTTCGCCTTCATGTTCCTGGGCTCGTCGGCGGGCATGTTCGAGGAGCTCATTCCCCTCGTGCCCGTCGTGATACTGCTCTGCTATGCGCTGGGGTGGGACGCGCTCACCGGGCTCGGCATCTCGGTGCTGTCCGCCTGCTTCGGCTTTGCGGCGGGGGTCGTCAACCCGTTCACGGTCGGCATATCGCAAAATCTGATAGGCATACCAATGTTCTCGGGCATAGAACTCCGCCTGCTGACATTCGTCCTTGCCTACATCGTCCTCATGGCGTTCGTGTTCCCCTACGCCCGCAAAATCGAGAAAAACCCGCGCAAATCCCCGGTTTACACCGAGGACGCGAGGAAAAAGCACGGCTTCGACTTCACGGGCGTGGACTTCGTCTACGACGAGGGCAAATCCAGGGCGCTCCGCTGGTTCGCCTGGTGGATGGTGGTCGTCATCCTGTTTGCGATACTCTCCATCTTCATACAGCCGCACTACATACCCGCGCTCGGCGACTTCTCGCTGGCGGACTATGTGCTCTACATCACGGTGGCGATATATGTCATCGCGGGCATAGGCGCGTGCCTGATGTGCGGGCTTCGCGGCAAGGAGCTCTTCTCCAAGCTGGGCAAAGGGCTGGTGACCCTGCTCCCCGCCGTCGCCATGATACTGATTGCCAGCGGCGTGAGATACATCATGGAATCGGGCAGCGTCATGGACACCATACTCTACGGCGTAATCGAGGCGTGCAAAGGTCAGTCGCCCGCGGTGATAATCCTGCTCATCTACCTTGCGATATTCATCTTCGAGATGTTCATCCCGTCGGGCTCGGCAAAGGCGTTCCTGCTCATGCCGATGATAGGCGCGATGTGCTCGCAGCTCGGGGTGGACGGTCAGGTGGCGGTGCTGGCTCTCGCGTTCGGCGACGGGTTCGCGAATGTGTTGCTCCCCACCAACGCCGGGCTGTTGCTGATACTGGGCATGACCACGGTCAACTACCCCAAGTGGCTCAGGTGGAGCGGCAAAATCCAGCTCGCCCTGCTCGCCGTGACGATAGGCATACTCATGCTGGCACAGTATGTGGTTTATGCTTAACAAGCACTTTACCGTTCTGAAACAGAAAATAAAACGCGCTTTTGCGCAAATGAGGAATATATGGACAGAGCCGCTGAAACTCAACGCACAAGACTCATAATCTCGATAATCCTGACAATCATGCTCGTGGTCGGCGTGCCGATGATAATCGTCGGCGCAATCAACCACGGCGGCGGTTTCAAGGCAATGATGGGCATCGGCATCGCTTTCACCGTGTTCGGCTTTTACGGCTGTCCCGTCGCGTGGGTGCAGTTCGGTGCCGCCCGCACGGAAAGCCAGCTCGTCGGTGCAATCGTCCTCGAACACTTCCACACCGTGCAGGAGCTCGCTCCCCGCATCGGGCAGAACGAGAAACAGACCCGCGCCGTGCTCGCAAGCTGCATGCGCAAAGGTTACCTCGCGGGCTACAAGGTGGAGGGCGACGAAATCGTCCTCAACGAGAACCAGGCGTTCGAGCGCACCTCCTACACCGTGGAATGCCCCCGTTGCGGCGCGTCTTATTCCTACCTCAAAGGCGAGTCCTCGAAGTGCCCGTACTGCGGCTCCGTCGTCTCGTCCGACCGCACCGGGAAGTGACGCTCCCCCGCCCCGCGGGCGGTTTTGCAG
>USEV01000208.1 GCA_900553825.1 uncultured Eubacteriales bacterium | reverse complement strand
TGCCGCAAGGGTGTTGATGTGGTCGCGGTACGCCCCGAACATACTTTCGAACGCCGCCTTCCTCACCTCCTGCGAGGGGCTTTGCAGCAGCAGGGAATAGGTGCCGTGACTGAGCTCGACTTCCCTGCCCTTTTCGTCGCGGACGGGCTGAAATCTGATGTCGGCGTTGTCGAACATGGAGAACACTTCCTCCGCCGTGTCCGAGAATATGCCCGCCTCGCGCAGCAGCCTCTCCTCCTTCTCGGAGAGGATGATGTCCTTCATCCTCACCACCTCGGTAAGCAGCACCGAGTAGTCCGCAAAGCGCGGCTTCGCCGCGAGCTCCTCAAGCCTCTCCTTGCTCTCGCGCGCAAGCTCGGGGGTCAGAAACGCGGCGAGCGAAGAAAGCCGCACCGCGAGCGAATCCGCCCTGTCCGTCATGCCCTGGTAAAGAGGCACGCGCGTGTCCTCGTCGCGGCGCATACGGGCGTACTGATAGAGCTTGGAGATGTCGTGCGACAGTGATGTGTTTAGGGTGAGGCATTCGTAGAGCGAATCCTCGTCGCTCAGCCTGCCCTTGTAGGAAGCAATCCTGCCCATGCGTTCGGACAGAGCGAAGAAACACTCCTCCCACGCCTCGTCGGTGGGGAAGATGTCCTCGAGCTTCCACTTGTCGCGGTCGGGAATGTCTTTCCTGTTTTTCAGTTTCATAGAATCCTCCTGCCGAGGGTACGGGGTGCGTGCCCGGGTTTCGTATGCGCACCGATGCGGGTGCGCGCCGAGGTTCAGGGCACGACTGTTTCCCTTTCAACCGAAACATCCGCGCGCGACGGCGCGGATGTCATTCCGGTCGGTTTATTCTTTATCGACGGGCATCGTCGGACGGGCTTGCCGTCAGACGAACGCGTGCCACTTGTCGTCTTCCGGGGTTGCGTCCTGATAGGGGCGCTGACGGGTTGCGAAGCTGCCGTCGGCGCTGATTTTGATTTCGGTGCCGCCGCGCTGTTCGATTTCCTTTGCGATGCCGACATAGGCGAGATAGTCGATGCTCATGCCGTATGTCAGGCGAATCTTGCCCGTGACCTCGGTGCCGCCCTCGCCCTCGACCGTCGCGGTGACATCGATTGCGAAGTTGTTGTAGTGGTCATGCCCGCAGAATGTGCCCTGTCCGCCGTGGGTGAGCATGGTCTCGAACATCTGGCAATCGGACACGCCGGGATAGGACTTCTCGCCGCTCTCCCCCGCCTTGCCGTAGACATAGGTGACATTGTCGGTGTTCTCAGGTCTGCTGTCCTTGTACTCGTTCCAGTACTTGCCGTACTCGGTGAGCGGGATGTGGAAGAAAACGAGGTTCTTGACATACTCGCCGCCGTTGAACTCATTTGCAAGTCTGTCCATTTGCGAGGCATACCAATCAATCTGCGACTGATGGATGTTGTCGTACTTCCAGGCCATGCCGAAGTAGTCGCCGTCGGTGTAGGAGTGCGAGTCGATGGTGACGAGCGCCTGGGACATGCTGTTGTCCGCGTCCTTGACGATGATGATGTCGTTGCCGGCGCCGCCGATGTCCTCGGGCCCGAACCTGAACAGGCAGTGCTCCCACTTCTCGTCCATGTAGACCTCGGTTGCAATCTCGTCACGGTCGTAGAGGCTGTAGACCTCGGTGTCGTGGTTGCCGAAGGTGATTGTCCAGTAGACGCCGAGCTGTTCCATGAGCGTGGCGAACATCTCCGCCTCGCGCTTGTTGTTGAAGGTGCCCGCCTGGAAAGGCACGGGATAGGCGATGTCGCCGGTGACGATGACGAGGTCGGGCTTGACGCTGTTCACGAGATAGGAAACAGCCTCGAGCGCCCATCTGTCCTTCTGCGCGGAGAAAGCGCCCGCACCGATGTGGACATCGGTGAGCTGCAACACTCTGAACTCCGCTCCCTCGGTCTGCGCCACGAACTCGTAGTAGCCCGTTTCGCTCTCCTCGGCGTCGACGAGAGTGAAGGGGCTGTCGTATTCCACTGCCTCCACGGTCGCGATGTAGTCGAAGTTGCCGCTGTAACCCACCCAGCTGCAAAGGGCGCATATCGCAAAGAACAGCAACACCACGCCGAAAACGGTGCCCGTGATGATGAGGTCGCGTATGGTGCGACGCCTCTTCTGCTCGGGGGTCATGTCCTTGCGACGGAGGCGTTTCTTACGCGCGGGCGGCTGCTCCTCGGAGAAAAAGTCCTCCTCCGCGCCCTCCTCGGG
>USEV01000207.1 GCA_900553825.1 uncultured Eubacteriales bacterium | reverse complement strand
AATCACGCCAGGCGATTACCCGCATCCTCAAAGTCAATCCCGAGGCGGAAATCTATGTCTGCGGTTGCGCCTCGCAAAACAATTTCAGTCCCTTTGCGCGCGACGGCGTCAGGTTTATCTCGGGCACCAAGGGCAAGCTCACGCTCGCAAGAGAGCTCGCACTGCGCTATCAGGGCGCGGACGACGGCTATTTCGACAAAATCGTAACCTCGGATTTCGAGACGGCAAAGCAGTACGAGGATTCCCGCGAAGGGCTGACCGTCCGCACACGCCATTTCGTCAAAGTCCAGGACGGCTGCAACAACTTCTGCTCGTATTGCATAGTACCGTATCTGCGCGGACGCAGTCGGAGCAGAAGCCTCAATTCCGTCCTCAAGGAAATCGAGAGCGCCGAGGTGAGCTCGGGCGAGGTGGTGCTCACCGGCATCAACCTCTCGGCATACGGCAAGGACATCGGCACCTCTCTCACCGACCTCGTGACCGCGCTCCACAGCACCACCGTTCGGGTGCGCCTCGGCTCGCTTGAAGTCGGGGTGGTGGACGACAAGTTCCTCATGGCGACAAAGGGCGTGGGAAAGTTCTGTCCGCATTTCCACCTCTCGCTTCAGAGCGGCGACGACGGCGTGCTGCGCGACATGAACCGCAAATACACGGCAGAGCAGTTTCTTTTGAAGGTGGAGCTCATCCGCCGTTACTATCCCGACGCGGGCATCACGACGGACATAATCGCTGGCTATCCCACGGAATCCGAAGAGGCTTTCGCCAACACCGTCGCACTTGCGAGGGCGGCGGAGTTTTCGGACATTCATGTCTTTCCCTATTCCTCCCGCAAGGGTACGGTTGCGGGCAGATTGCCCGTCCTGCCTCCCGAAACGGTCACGGAAAGGCAGAGGAAAATGCTCGGTGTCAAAAAGGAGCTTTCGACAAAATACAGGCTTAAACAGCTCGGAAAGAGCGTTGAAGTGTTGATTGAATCAAAAGAAGACGGACTTTGGTCGGGGCATACGCCCAATTATGTCAAGGTCTACACAACCGAAGGCGAGCGCGGTTTGCTCGTCACGCTCACTCCGACCGCCGTGTTCGGCGACGGGGTGCGGGTCTGATAATTTCCGCCGTGCGCGGTCAAAGGAGATATTATGGACGACTGCATTTTCTGCAAGATCATCAAAGGCGAAATTCCCTCGACAAAAGTCTATGAGGACGAGGATATGCTCATCATACGCGACATAGCGCCCCAGGCTCCCGTTCACCTCCTGCTTTTGCCCAAAACCCACTACGCCAACATCATCGAAATGAGCGACGAGGAGGCTGCAACCCTCGCCCGTTGTCTCAAAAAGCTTTCCGCAATGACGGACGAACTCGGGCTCTCCGGCGGCTTCCGCCTCGTCTCCAACAAGGGCGCCGACGCCTGCCAGTCGGTGGGGCATCTCCACATCCATATCCTCGGCGGAAAACAGCTCGCCGACAGGATGGCGTGACCCCTTCCGCCTCCCGCAACCCGTCTCCTTCCCTCTCCGCAAAAGCTTTTGCATCCGGGTCGGCAAAATGAGCCGTATTTCCTTGACAAACGCCGCGCGGTGTGTATAATTATTATCACTTGCAAAAAAAAGGAGGTGAGAAGATGTCCACAGTCAAGGTAGGCGAAAACGAGAGTTTGGATAACGCAATCCGCCGCTTCAAGAGAAAGTGCGCGCGTGACGGCATCATCGGTGACCTCCGCAAGAAAGAGGCGTACGAAAAGCCTAGCGTAAAGCGCAAGAAGAAGGCAGAAGCCGCTCGTAAAAGAGCGTACAAGAACTAAGGAGATTTTTCTCCTTACGGAGGCATAGCTCAGTCGGTTAGAGCGCTTGTTTCACATACAAGAGGTCACAGGTTCGAGTCCTGTTGTCTCCACCATAAGCAAACAAAATCGAACCAGATTTTGTTTGCTTTTTCTTTTCGTCCGTGAAGTTTTGCAATGAGAGTTTTCGTATGGTTGTTTGCGTGTAACGCACATTGATTAGCGGCAATTCGTTTTCTGATGTTTGAGATTTCCGTAAGTGAGATGCGCGTAAGTGTGTGGCGAGTGGCTTCTGCGGTTCAGACGCGCATCACGGTTTGGATCGGGAGGAGGGTAGTCTCGCCGCTTTGAGGTACGGTGCAGGGGAGAAAGAGAGTTTTTTCGTAAGGCTATGTCACAACAAACAGTTGATAAATAGCCATTTTTATAGGGGAGTATCAG
>USEV01000206.1 GCA_900553825.1 uncultured Eubacteriales bacterium | reverse complement strand
ATAAGAGACAGGTGTAGACGGTGTCGGGGTGCGCGATGTAGGAGCCGGATTTCTCCACCGTCACCGCGTCGGAGAGGGGCAATTTGACCACGGGCATGGTGATGAAGTCGTCGGGGTCGTTGAGCGTGGCAAAGTGCACGGGCACGAGCACCGCCGCAAGCACCACTCCCGCAGTGAGAACGGAGAGCAGCGAGATGACGATCTTTTTCCTGTTGCGTTTCAGCCACACCGAAAACTTTTCGCGTTTCTTCTTCTTTTTTGCGCCGTCCGCGCTCTCGCCGTTACCGTCGGCGGGGAGAGCGGTCTGATCATCCTCTGCGCCGTCCGCGACGCCGACATTCTTGCAGAGCGTTCTTTCGAATTCCTTTCCTTCTGTCATACGCTTCTCCCGAAGTTTTCTTCCTACATTTTATCCCACGCGCGGGCGGGTGTCAAGGCGCGGAACACTGCGGTAAAAAGGTGAATATGCCTCGCCGTCCGCTCCCGCACCCGTTTTCGACTGATATGCGCGCGTTTTCGCCCGTTTTCGCGCTTTTTGCAAATGTCACGCCCCGTTTGCGACCTCTTCCGCGCCCTTGTATTTTCCGCCGCCGTACCCTTGTTCCACCCGTTTTGCATATTATCTGCCCGCCGCCGCACCCGATTTTTCGTCTGTGCGTTCCGTCTTTTCCGTGGCGCGTCCCCGCAGATTTTTCGCGGCGCGTCGCGCCGCCGCGCTCAAACGCATGGCGGGCAAAATGCAATAATATCGCAAAAATTTGCGGAAATTTTATTCTCCCTCTTTAATTTTGGTTTCATAATGTGATATATAATCAATGTAAATTATTTCGCGGTCGTCGGGGTTTGAACAGGGCGTTATGAAGAACTTTGCGGTGAAACTGAAAGAATCGGTCATCGCGGTGATGCCAATCACCGTGCTTATCGTCATTCTCAATTTCGCGCTGGGTGAGATGCCCGCTCTGAACCTCGCCTCATTCCTCGTCGGCGCGGCACTTCTCATCGTCGGCATGGCGCTTTACACCCTCGGCAGCTCCGTGTTCATGGAGCCCGCGGGAGAGCACATCGGCGCAAAGGTGACTGCGACGGGCAAGGTGTGGCTCATGCTGCTCGTGGCGCTTGTTATAGGCTTCATCGTCACCATAGCCGAGCCCGACCTCACCATACTTGCGTCGCAGATTAAAAGCATCCCCAACATCGTGCTCATATGCTGTGTGAGCGCTGGCGTGGGCGTGTTCATGGTCGTCGCGGTCTTAAGAATGCTGCTCAAAATCAAGCTGAACGCGCTGCTAATCGCGCTGTACGCGGTGGTGTTCGTGCTGGCGGCGTTCGTGGCGGAAGGGTATGTGCCTGTCGCGTTCGACTCGGGCGGCGTGACGACGGGACCCATCACCGTGCCGTTCATACTCGCAATGGGCGTGGGCATATCGGGCGCAATCGGCGGTTCGCGCTCGCAGGAGGACAGCTTCGGGATGGTGGGCATATGCTCCGTCGGCCCCATAATCGCGGTGCTGATTTTGGGGCTTGTATACAACACCGAAGCCACCGCCGAGGTGAGCGCGCTGACCGCGTTTTCGGACTTCGGCGAGGTGATTATGACCTACCTGAAATCCATTCCGATGTACATGGAAGAGGTGGGAGTTGCGCTGTCTCCGATTTTCTGTGTTTTCCTGATCTTCGAGTTTACCATGCTGAAACTGCCGCTTAAAAGTCTGTTCAGGATGTTTATCGGTGCGATATACACTTTCATCGGGCTCGTGCTTTTCATGACGGGCGTGAATGTCGGCTTCATGCAGGCTGGCACTTATATCGGCGGCACGGTCGCGGAGGTCAGCCGCTGGCTGGTCATACCCATAGGCGCGGCGGTAGGCTCGCTCATTGTGCTTGCCGAGCCCGCCGTCCATGTGCTCAACCGTCAGGTGGAGCAGATTACGGGCGGCGCGATAAGCCGTAAAAATATGCTCGTTGTGCTCGTCATTTCCATGGCAATCGCGGTGGGGCTCAGTATGGTGAGAGTGGCGACGGGGATTTCGATCTGGTGGATAATTGTGCCTGCCTATGTCATTGCGCTGGGACTGTCCTTCTTCGTGCCGTCGGTGTTCACGGCAATCGCGTTCGACTCGGGCGGCGTGGCTTCGGGGCCCATGACCGCGACATTCCTCTTGCCGTTTGCGATGGGCGCGACGGCGGAGCTCGGCGGCTCAATCATCAACGACGCTTTCGGCAC
>USEV01000205.1 GCA_900553825.1 uncultured Eubacteriales bacterium | reverse complement strand
GTGGGCTCGGAGATGTGTATAAGAGACAGTGTCTGACCCGCGGATACATAATTTCGGGGCGCCGCTCGGCGCCCTTTTGATTTAATTATCACGGCGATATTGACTTTATCGCGCGCGTGGGCTAAAATAGCGACACGGGAGAGCATACCGGAGGAGGTATTTTATGGCTGCCGAAAAAGGCGTTTATACCCAAAGTTTTGCAAGATTGATTCAGGTCCCCACCGTCACGGGAAGCGACAGAAAACATTTCGCGGAGTTCAGGAAGGTGCTCGCGGAGGAATTCCCCGCCGTGTTCCGCGTGTGCGAAGTCATACGCCCGGGCGGCGACGACAGCGACGCCATAATGTTCAAGTGGAAGGGCGCGTCCTCGGAGCGTCCCGTCGTGCTCATGGCGCACCAGGATGTCGTGCCCGCGGTGGACGGCGACTGGAAATACGACCCCTATTCCGCCACCGTCGCCGACGGCAAGATCTGGGGCAGAGGAACGATGGACTGCAAGAACACGCTCTTTTGCACCATACAGAGTGTGAACGAGCTCATAGAGGAGGACTTCACCCCCGCGCAGGATGTGTATCTCTCCTATTCCGACAACGAGGAGACCTCGGGTTCGGGCGCGCCCCTCTGCCGTGACTGGCTCAAGGCGCACGGCGTCAGACCCGCCGTCGCAATCGACGAGGGCGGCGCGATAGTCGCCGAGGCTTTCCCCGGCATGAAAAAGCCCTTCGCCATGATAGGCATAATCGAGAAGGGCTACTGTGACCTGCGTTTCGTCGCAAGGAGCAAGGGCGGACATTCGTCCTCGCCCCCCAAACACACACCGATTGCCAGGCTTTCGGCATTTGTCGATTACTGCGAGAATCACAGCATCTTCAAGCACCGCATGACGCCCGCGTCCCGCGCGATGCTCAAAGGGCTGTCCTCGGGGCTTTCCGGTGCGCTGGCTTTCGTCACCCGCCATGTCGACTTCTTCAGCCCCATCATCGTCAAGGCGCTTCCCAAGCTGTCCACATTCGGAGCGGCGCTCCTCGGCACCACCATGACATTCACCATGGCGCAGGGGTCTGCCGCGCCCAATGTCATTCCGCAGGAGGCGTCGATGGTCGCCAATCTGCGCTTCGCTCCCGGCGACAACGGCAAGGAGTGCGTGGAAAAGCTCCGCGCAATCGCAAAGAAATACGACATTGAGACCGAGGTGCTCGAATGCCGCGACGCGTCGCCCATGGTAGACACGGAGAGTGCGGACTACAAGTATTTCGAAGCCACCATGAAAAAGGTGTTCCCCGACATCGGCACCGCGCCGTATCTCATCTTCGGCGGCACGGATTGCAGGACGATGCAGACCATCACTCCGTGCGCCCTGCGCTGCACCCCGTGCAGACTGAGCGCGGAACAGCTGGCTTCCATGCACGCCGCCAACGAGAATGTGGATGTCTCCGCAATCGCCGAGGGCGTGAAATTTTTCAAAGAGTACATCAAAGGATACAAATAGGAGAGCCCTCGAGGGGGAGGCTGCACCCGAAAGGAGAGTTATATGAGTATATGGCACGACATTGACCCGTCACGCATAACCCCCACCGACTTCATAGCCGTCATCGAAATCCCCAAAGGCTGCAAGAACAAGTACGAACTTGACAAGGATACGGGGCTTCTGATTCTGGACCGCGTGTTGTACACCTCGACGCACTATCCCGCAAATTACGGGTTCATTCCCCGCACATTCTCGGAGGACAACGACCCTCTGGATGTGCTCGTTCTGTGCTCGGAAAACATCGTCCCGATGGCGACGGTGCGTTGCTATCCGATAGGCGTGGTGGTCATGCAGGACGGCGGCGAGATGGACTACAAAATCATCGCCATACCCTTCAAGGACCCCAACTGGAACACCTACAAGGAGATTGAGGAATTGCCCCCGCACATCATGGACGAAATCTCGCATTTCTTCCGCGTGTACAAACAGCTTGAGGGCAAAGACACCACGGTTTTCCAGGTCAAGGACAGGGATTTTGCGGAGCTCATCATCCGCGACAACATCAATATGTACAAGAAGAAATTTGCCAAATGAGGCATTGAAAGGACATTTGTGACAGATAAAACCGTGTTTGCGACAAAAGATGTGATTGTAATCGGAGGTGGAATCGTGGGCTGCGCCGTTTTGGACGCGCTTTCGCGGTTCCGCCTTTCGGTGTGTCTGCTCGAAGCCGACAACGATGTCGCCTCGTGTGCAACC
>USEV01000204.1 GCA_900553825.1 uncultured Eubacteriales bacterium | reverse complement strand
TGCGTACATGAGAGGTCTGAAAATCGGGGCTGACAAAGCAGATCGCCAAATAGCGTCGTTTTACGCTTTGTGGAGAATCTCCTTAAGCCTGAGATCCACCCTGTGTTTCTCGTCTATCTTGATGACTTTGACGAGAACTATGTCGCCGACATTGACGACATCGGTGACTTTGTCGACGCGCTCTTTGGAGAGCTTGGAGATATGGATCATGCCGTCTTTGCCGGGAGCAAAGTTGACGCTTGCGCCGAACTGTCCCTTGTCGTTTTCCATGATCTTGACGACCTTGCCCTCGTAGACATCGCCGACCTCGACATCACGCACGATGTTCTCGATGATGGTGCGCGCCTTGCGGATTGCCTCGGTGTCGTTGCAGGCGATGAAAATCATGCCTTCGTCGTTGATGTCGATCTTCACGCCGGTCTCTTCGATGATCTTGTTGATGGTCTTGCCGCCGCTGCCGATGACATCGCGGATCTTGTCCGGGTCGATGGAGAAGGACACGATCTTGGGTGCCCACTTGTTGAGCTCGGGGCGGGGTGCGGGGAGGACATCGAGCATCTTGCCCAGGATGTGCATTCTGCCCACTCTCGCCTGTTCGAGCGCCTTGGTGAGGATCTCTTCGTCGATGCCCTTGATCTTGATGTCCATCTGGATGGCAGTGATGCCTTCGGAGGTGCCTGCGACCTTGAAGTCCATGTCACCGAGGAAGTCCTCGAGACCCTGGATGTCGCTGAGCACTGCGACTCTGTGATGTTCGGCGTCCTTGATGAGACCCATTGCGATGCCCGCGACGGGTGCCTTGATGGGAACGCCTGCGTCCATGAGGGCGAGGGTGCTGCCGCACACGGATGCCTGGGAGGTGGAGCCGTTGGAGCTCAGAATCTCGCTGACCGTGCGGATTGCGTAGGGGAATTCCTCCTCGCTGGGGAGCACGGGCTCGAGGGAACGCTCCGCGAGTGCGCCGTGACCGATTTCGCGTCTGCCGGGGCTGCGGAGAGGCTTCGCCTCACCCGTGGAGTAGCCGGGCATGTTGTACTGGTGCATATACCTCTTGTAGTACTCGTCGTCGAGACCTTCGAGCTTCTGCACTTCGGAGATGGTGCCGAGGGTGGCAACGGTCATTGCCTGGGTCTGCCCTCTCGTGAACACCGCGGAACCGTGCGCTCTGGGCAGGATGCCGACTTCGCACCAGATGGGGCGGATTTCGGTGAGGCTTCTGCCGTCGGGGCGGACGCCGCCGTCGAGAATCTTGGCACGCACTTTCTCTTTCTTGAGGTAATAGAGGCTGTCGAGGATGAACTTGGTCTTCTTTGCGACATCTTCAAAGCGGTCAGCAAAGTGAGCCACGACATCGGCGTTGAGCTCGTCCTCACGACGGTCGCGTTCGGTGCGGTCGAAGCTCTCGAGCACATAGTCCATCTTCTTGTCGGCGTATTCCCTGACCGCGGCGTTGATGTCCTCGGGGATGGTTTCGAGCTCGACTTCGAGCTTGGGCTTGCCGACTGCGGCGACGATGTCCTCGATGAAGGCGACTATCTTCTTGATTTCCTCATGACCGAACAGGATTGCGCCGAGCATCTCCTTTTCGGTGACGACATCTGCACCCGCCTCGACCATCATGATTGCGTCCTTGGTGCCCGAAAGGGAGAGGTGCAACCTGGATTTCGCGCGCTGTGCGCTGTCGGGGTTGATGACATATTCGCCGTCGACCAGTCCGACGACGACGGAGCCCGTGGGTCCTGCGAAAGGTATGTCCGAAATGGAGAGTGCGACGGACGAACCTATCATGCCGAAAACCTCGGGGGGGATGTTGGTGTCAACCGAGAGGACGGTTGCGACAACCGAAACATCGTTGTACATTCCCTTGGGGAAAAGCGGGCGGATGGGGCGGTCGATGAGGCGGGCGGTGAGGATTGCCTTGTCGGACGCTCTGCCCTCTCTCTTCTTGAAGCCGCCGGGGATTTTGCCCACTGCGTACATCTTTTCTTCGTAGTCCACGCTGAGGGGGAAGTAGTCCATGCCCTCGCGGGGTTCCTTTGCCATCGTGGCGTTGACCATGACGACGGTGTCGCCGCAACGCACGATGCAACTGCCGTTCGCCTGACCGCAGTAGGCGCCCGTTTCGACGATCATCTCTCTTCCGCCGACTGTTGTTTTGAAGATCTTTCTTTCCATATTGACTCCTTCTGGGCATTCCGTCATGCCCTGTTATAATAACTGTCTCTTATACACATCTGACGCTGCCGACGA
>USEV01000203.1 GCA_900553825.1 uncultured Eubacteriales bacterium | reverse complement strand
CGAGATTCCTCTACGTCTCGTGGGCTCGGAGATGTGTATAAGAGACAGGTCTTTCAGTAATAGCGTTTCGTGCCGTCGTAGCTGCTCTTGAGCGCGCTCATGAGTTTGTCGTAGTAGTTGCCGAGGAAATAACGCATATTCGGCGACGCGTCCAGGGCGTCCGCCGCGATGTCCGGCGAAAGCGAGGAGTAAAACGCCAGCGCGATGTCGTAGCGCTCGGCGTAGTTTTTCTGCTTTTCGCCCGTGTAGCCGTATTTTGCCTCCTGCTCGCGCTGTTTTTCCTCTCTCTCCAGCCTCTCCTTCTCACGCTCCTCCAGAAAGTCCGCTATGTCCTTCTCGCGTTGGACGGCGTACTCCTGCTCCTGCTTGGCGACCTTGTTGTTGTACTCGGCGTACTTCTTCGCCGTCTCGTCGCGCTCCTCCTTGAGCTTGGCGATTCGCTCCTCGAGCTCCGCGGCGTACTTGAGGTCCAGCTCCGAAAACGCCGTCTCCTGCGCCTTCTCGAGGTTGTCGAGCTCCTTTTCGACGGCGGTCATCGCCTCGCGGTAGCGCTGTGCCGTGTCCGCCTCGGACGCCGCCTTCTCCGCCGAAAGGTCGCTGAGTGCGCTCGACATTATGCTCCCTCGCGCGACTCCGCGTTCGATGGCGTCGTTCTCGGTGGCGCGCGTCAGCTCCTTGTAGAGTGCGTCGAGCTCGCGGTAGCTCTCGTCCATGTCCTTGCGGGCGGAGTCCGCCTCCTCCCCGAGGGCTTGCTCCTTTTTGGCGTAGGAGGATTCCAGCTCGTTCCGCTCCTCCGCCTTCTCGCTCTCTATGCCCGCCGACACGCGCTCCTCGATTTGCTCGTCCGTCTCGGGGGTGTAGTCCACCTTTTCCAGCCCCAGGCTCTCAGGGAACAGCTTGTCGAGGTCGGGCTCGGGCTCGACGGGCAGGCTTTCGCGGTATTCGCGGTCGAGCTCCGCAAGCTGCCCCGTGATTGACTTCTCCGCCTCCAATGCGGCGGCAAGCTCCTTTTGCCTCTCCTCTTTGAGCTGCGATTCCGTCTTGAAAAGGTCCTTGAAATCGTCCCAGAATGATGCCATTATGCCTCCTGTGCTCCTGCGGCGGAAAGCGCCGCGACCCTCTTTTCGAGGATCTGTACGCGGAGGACAAGCTCCTCCACAAGCGATGTAAGTTCGTTCAAATTCATACCCACCTCTCTTCCATGAAATCTATTCTCACGACGGGTTGAGTGATGTGACACTCGCCCGTTTCGGAGCGAAGTTCGATGCCGAGCTCGCGGCCGCTTTTGCCCACGAACACCCGCTGAGGCTGTTCGGAGCCCGCGAGGGGGAAGCGGTGGGTGAGCCCGTCGGTGACGACGCGCAGTTCCGCGTCGTATCTCGTGGAGAGCGTGACATCCCTCACCGTCTTCACGGCGGGGGAAAAGAGGTCGCCGTACGGGGAGCGATAAATCTTTTTCGTCGCCGTGCCGAACGCCTTGCCGTCCTCGGTGAGCGAGGCGATTGCCGAAGCCCCGTCCACCCACATATTGAGGACGAGGTCGGCGGCGTTGTGCGAGCGCAACGATGTCACACCCTTGAAGTCGTACCCCGCGAGGAAATCCGTGCCCCCGCCCTCGATGTCGTAGCGCACGAGGGTGTTGTTGGTGGCGATGCCCGGCGAGAGTTCGCCGAGGTCCAGCGTGCACGCGAGCCAGTACGCCCCGTCGTGGTACGCCGCGCGGCACTGTGCGGGGAAGACGAGCTCCGGGAGCTCCTTGACGGACTCCTTGACGCCGTAGCCGTCGAAGGTGCGCACACCGTCGTCGGTGAGGAACATGATTCTGTCACCACATAGCGCAATCGTATCTTTATATATGCGTCCGACAGATGTAAACACCTTTTTCAGCACAAAATCGCTCTGGTCGCCGTATGCCGTGAGGCGATAGATTCCGTGCTCGCGGAAGATGTAAAGATACCCCGCGAACGACACCGCCGCGAGCGCGTCGCCGCACTCGTCGGCAAATGAGATGTAGCCCGCTTCCTCGCTGGACACATTCCAGTTTTCGGGGTCAAAGTCGTCGGAAAACCACAGCTGTTTGTTGTTGCCGGCAAGGGTGCCGTACACCCTTTCGTTGTGCACCGTCACCGAGGAAAAGTGCGGAGCGGCGCCGACCTGTTTCACCTCGTCGTCGTCGAGCACGGCAAGCCCGCTCTGTGCCGAGGTCAGGAGCAGGACATCCCTGTCCGAGTAGTTGTAATTGCTGTCTCTT
>USEV01000202.1 GCA_900553825.1 uncultured Eubacteriales bacterium | reverse complement strand
AGATTCCTCTACGTCTCGTGGGCTCGGAGATGTGTATAAGAGACAGATATAAAGGAGCGCATTACAATGAACGTTGAAATTAAAGAACAGATGTACGAAGGCAAAGCTAAGCAGGTATTCGCAACTTCTGACCCCGAAATCGTTATGGTTCATTACAAGGACGATGCCACCGCCGGCGACGGCGAAAAGAAGGGCACCATCCGCGATAAGGGCATTGTCAACAACAAGCTGTCCAACGCTCTGATGCAGAAGCTCGAGAAGGAGGGCATCCCCACCCATTACGTGCAGGAGGTCAATGACCGCGACACCTTTGTGAAGAAGGTCGAGATCGTGCCTCTGGAGGTCATCATCCGCAACATCTCCGCCGGTCACTTCGCCTCCCGCTACGGCGTGGAGGAGGGTATCGTCTTCTCCGAGCCCACGATCGAGTTCTCCTACAAGAACGACGAGCTCGGCGACCCCCTCATCAACGACTATCACGCCCTCGCGCTCGGGCTCGCGACCGAAGCGGAAATCGCGCGCATCAAGGAGCTCGCATTCAAGGTCAACGACGAGATGAAGGCGTTTTTCAAGGACCTCGGCATCGACCTCATCGACTTCAAGCTCGAGTTCGGCAGATTCAAGGGCGAAATCGTTCTCGCGGACGAAATCTCTCCCGACACCTGCCGCTTCTGGGACAGCGTCACCCATGAGAAGCTGGACAAGGATCGCTTCCGTCGTGATCTCGGCGGCGTCGAGGACGCTTACCGCGAAATCATGAAGCGCATCACCTCCGCCAAATGAGGAAGGCTATGAAAGAAATCATCGTGCCCGAAAGGGACTTCGGCGTGCACGAAGAGTGCGGCATATTCGGCATCATCCGCCCCGACAAGACCCCTCTCGCGAGGGAGGTCTATTACGGGCTTTTCGCCCTGCAACACAGGGGGCAGGAGAGTGCCGGCATTGCCGTCGCCGTGCCGGGCAACAGGATTGCCTACTACAAAAATATGGGGCTCGTCAACGAGGTTTTCTCCGAGGAGGAGCTCTCGCTGTTGCCCGATTCCGACATCGCAATCGGCCATGTGCGTTATTCCACCTGCGGCTCGAGCAATGTCGTCAACGCCCAGCCCGTCGTGTTCTACGGCAGATACGGAAGGATGGCAATCGCCCACAACGGCAACATCGTCAACGCCGCCAGCATAAAGAACTGGCTCATCGACCGCGGGCACATATTCCAGTCCTCGGTGGACAGCGAAGTCGTCGCGGCGCTCATCAACTACTATACGACTTCCAGCGTCGAAGGCGGCGTGCAGAAGGCGTGCCTCGATTTCGTCGGGGCTTTCGCCATAGTGTGCATGGCGGACGGGAAGCTCATCGCCGTGCGCGACAAGTACGGGCTCAAGCCCCTCGTCATGGGCAAAAAGGACGGCGCGGTCATCTTTGCCAGCGAGTCCTGCGCGCTCGACGCCGTGGACGCCGAGTTCGTGCGCGATGTCGAGCCCGGCGAAATGATCATCGTCACCGCCGACGGCAAAATCAGCTCCCACAAGTACGCCCTGCCCTCGCCGCACCCCTGCGTCTTCGAGTATGTCTACCTCGCCCGCAGCGATTCGGTCATCGACAATGTCAGCGTGTACGAGGCGCGTTACAACTGCGGCAAGGAGCTTGCCAAGCTCTACAAAATAGACGCCGACATCGTGGCGGGCGTCCCCGACAGCGCAACCGTTTGCGCCCGTGGATACGCCGATGTCAGCGGGCTCCCCATGGTCGACGCGCTCACCAAGAACCGCTATATTGGCAGGACCTTCATTCAGCCCAGCCAGTCCATGCGTGAGAGCGCCGTCAAAATCAAGCTCAACGCCTTCCGCAGCAACATCAAGGGCAAGAGGCTCATCCTCATCGACGACAGCATAGTCCGCGGCACCACTTCCCGCAAAATCATCAGCCTCCTCCGCGCCAGCGGCGCCAAGGAAGTACACATGATTGTCGGCTCTCCCCCCGTCAAGTACCCCTGCTACTTCGGCGTCGACATGGAAACACGCGACCAGCTCATCGGCGCCTATAAGTCCGAAGACGAAATCTGCGCCGAAATCGGAGCCGATTCCCTTCACTACATCCCCCTCGACCTCCTCGTCAAAAGCTGTGGCAATCACCCCTACTGCACCGCCTGCTTTGACGGCAACTATCCCATGGATATAAACGAGAAGGAAGTTATTTCGGTGGGCACCGCCCTCGAGTAAAAGCGCGCTATTTGGCGAATAGCTGCGTCAGACACACCCCCGCGACCTCTCGCGTACGGCAA
>USEV01000201.1 GCA_900553825.1 uncultured Eubacteriales bacterium | reverse complement strand
CGTCTCGTGGGCTCGGAGATGTGTATAAGAGACAGATCTCTTTGAGGTTGAAGGCGCGCAGACCACGGAGGAACTCCTCTACGGCGTCATCGGCAACCTGCTTTCCGCACTCTACTGGTACGCTTCCAGCGAAATCAAGCCCCTCTACGACTTCTATGTCGAGGGTCTCGAGTATGTCGGTTTCGGCAATGCTTCCGACCAGGTCAAGGAGTACACCGAGTATCAGGCGATGTATGACAGGGCAGTTTACGAGGGCGGCATGCACGGCTATGTCATCGGCTCCGTCATCGTGCCCGGCAGCAGCCTCATCGCGGGCGACACCCTCGGCGACGGCGGCGTCGCTGCGGACGGATTCCTCTTCGACAGCTACGCTTCCGTCGTGAAGTTCAGGACGGAGCTCGCCTACAAGAGATGGCTCTATCCGCTCCTCGGCGTGAGAGAGTGCCTCGTGTGCTTCATGCCTTTCGTGCTCCTGTTCCTCATCCTCTCCGGCGTTGCGGCGGAAAAAGAGATGCTCTACGCGACCGGTCAGGAAAAGGCAAAGAAATCCTCCAAGAAGGATGGCAAGAAGTCCGCATCCGCGGATGGTGACATCCCCGCACCCGCGGACGGTGACATCCCCGCACCCGTAAAAGAGGAAGCGGACGACATTTCCGCTCCCGAGGAGGGCACCGAAACCATTGTTTCGGACGAATACGGCAAGGAGGTGGAATAATATGGCTAAGGCGAATACCAAAAACGAAAAGTTCAACGGCAAAATCGCGGGTCTCACCGCATTGCAGGTCATCTTCTATCTCCTGAGCATACCCGTCATCGTCGTGCTCGCGGTTGTGTTCGGCATACAGACTTACCAGCTCGTCCCGTACTACTCGTTCTGGCCGTTTGTCGGTACGATTCTCGCGGGCGTCCTGTGCCTGGTCTTCATGATAGTGGTGATGTGCATCACCCTTCGCAAGAAGAGCAAGCGCACCGTGCTCATGCAGACGGTGTCCATCGTCATCGCGGCGGTCATGCTGACCTCGTTCATCGCGGTCATGCTCGATATCGTGTTGCCCGACGTCCTCGCGCAGCTCACTTCCAGTACGCTGTTCTACGACGACCTCGAAAATGCCGACCAGGCAGAGGAACAGGCGGTGTTCAACTCCGCCCTCGACCGCAAGTTCATTTTGCTGAACCTGCTCAACGGCAACTACGACCCGCAATACGACTACGAGGCGTTGAAGGAGACGCCCGCCGTCTCCGACAGGGCGAGGCAGCTCAACCGCGGCAACAGCGAGCTCCGCACCGCCGACACCACCGCCGATTACGAGAAATACTTCTTTGACAGCAAAGAGCTTGTCGCCGGCGTGAACCTTTACAGAGAACTGTTCGACTTCGTCTACGGCGAATACATCATGACGGATATCGATTATTGCTTGCTCAACCCCGACAAGGAGTTCGGCAATACCACCCGTCTTGCAATGGGTCACGCCATAAGCGAATATCTGTATCCCGTCTTCAAACAGCTCTCCAAAGAGGGCATGAGCAACGAGAGAATCTCGTATCTGTTCACCAACAACTACGCGAGCCTCAAGAACGACGGATACCTCACCTATGACGACTCCATGATTCTGTACGCGACATCCGGCAGAATGACGGTGCCCGTCGTCATCAGGCTCATCCTCGACAACAACTACACCTATACCGAAGGGCAGGGCGCCTACATCGAGAACGAACAGGTGGTCGAACCCGAAGGCACCTATTTCCTCGAGCTGTACAAGCCCGACGAAGTGCTCGCCATCATGGATGCGGATTCCCCCAAGGGCAGCGTCGTCGAATGGAACAAAGAAGAGACCCGCGGCGTGCTCAAGACCGATATGGCAGGCTACACCGCAGGCGCAGTCATCATTCCTTCCTATGATACGGAAGGCAATCTCATCGGCGGCTATATCAGGGCGCCCCGTGTGTGGAGCATCCTCGACATGGACGGCAAGAACATGGATGTCGCGGCAATCTCCGATGTCGTCATCGACCTCGGCAGTCTGCTCGGCGGTCTGCTCGACGGCGTCGACCTCGGCGACTACGCAGGGGTTGTCAATCAGATCATGGACATGATTCTCAAGCCCATGACCCTCGGTGAACTGCTGCAAACCGGCGGCATTCTGAACTCGGTTCTCGGCATTGCCAGCACTGCATTCGGACTTGATGCGAGCGTCAGCTACATCGTCAGCGCGTTGCTCAACGCAATCCCCGAAGTGGTTGCCGAAGCGACGGGCGGCGCGGCACTGTACCTGCGCCTGTC
>USEV01000200.1 GCA_900553825.1 uncultured Eubacteriales bacterium | reverse complement strand
ATATTGCGTTTGAACCCCGCTTTTTGTTTTTATGGCAATTTGCCTCCGCGTCGGAATGCTCCGCGCGGGGAAGGTTCAATCCTCGATCGGGATTATCACCGCGCCCTGTTTCGCCTTGCAGAGGGGGCACTCCACCCACGCCTCTTTCGCGGTGGCCTCGTAGCCGCAGTCCGAGCATTTCCACTTGATTTTTTGCGGCTTTTTGTAGAGTGTCCCGTTCTTCATGCCTTCGTAAAGCTGGGTGAAAAGCTTTTCGTGACAGCTCTCAACCTGCATGATGTCCTCGTACAGGCGGGCAATCTCGGCGAAGCCTTCCTGCTTCGCGGTTTTGGCGTACTCGGGGTATATGAGCTTGTGCTCGTTACGCTCGTCCTCCGCCGCAAGCCGCAGGTTTTCGGTCAGATCCCATTTCTCCTTGAAAGGATAGCCGCTTGCGATGTCGATGTTCTCGATTTGCTTCTCCTCGGATTTTTGCAGAAAGGTGTAAAACATCCGCGCGTGATTGAACTCGTTGTAGACGACTTTGTCGATGAGTTCGGCGAGATATTTGTATCCCTTCATGCGCGCGCCGTATTCGATGAACTCGTAGCGCGTGCGTGCCTGGCATTCGCCGGCATAAGATTTTGCGAGGTTTTGATAGGTCTTGCTTTCACAAAGTTTCATGGTGCCTCCTTTTTCAACTATGATTGACAAAGTGTGCCGCGCTTATACATCCCCGGGACGAGGCGATTCCGAAGGGACAGGGCAACCCGCAGGGCGTGCAAGCCCGCGGACGGGGCGGCGCGCGGGCATTGTGTGCGGCGCGGCAGGGGAGTGCCGCGGAGGGAAAGTGTCGCGGAGGAAATTCGGAAGGCGGAGGGAGGACGGGTGGCAAGGCGAGCGTGGCAAAACGACCGTAAACGGGCGAACGGGTGATAAAAGGTACGCGAGCGCGCACGCGGGCGTCTGCGCGCGTCGCTCCCTCGGGCGCTCGCGCCCGCGCCGTTTAATAACTAAGTTTAATTTAATCTTGGATAAAGGTTTTTTGAGAAAACTCAAAAAATTCTCGTACATCTCCCCGTATTGTGTAGGGTTAAAGAAGGTTTCTTAACGGGAGCTGAATTTATTATTACAAGGAGCAAAATTATGAAGAAAAAGCTTTTTCTCATAGTCATCGCGGTCCTGGTGGTTGCCTTGATGTGTGGTGTTCTGCTCGTTGCTTGCGACGACAATAATGACCCCCCCACGCCTCCTCCACCCGCCGGTGACGGATATCCCTACACGGAAAATGTAGGCACCGTTCTGGAGATGATAATCGACAACCTTGACGCCGAAGCCAAGGCAGACGACGGTGAAATAGCTGTTGCTATGGAACTGAAATCCAACGGCAAGGTGCTTTTCGGGCTCGCGTTTGAGGAGTTGGACGGTGAACAGATCATGTATGCCGCACTCAACAGCAATGTCTACGCGAAGTTCAACGGTTTCAATCTCGGCGAAGTGGTCGAATCCGCTCTCGGTCTCATCACCAATCCGGACGGTTCGCTCAATATCCCCGGTGTCGATTTGAGCAAAGTGCTTAACGGCGCGTTGGCAAACATCAAGCTGAACGCCGAAAGCGTTAAGAGCCTGATCGAACTTATCGTTACTTTCGGGATTTTGGCAGAGAACGGCGTTGTCCACGACGCAAACGAAGAGGTCCTCACCGTTTCGCTCGACCTCGCCTCGATTGTGGGGCTGGTAGGCGGATTCGTCAAATCCGACACGATAGCGGGTGCCGTGGGCATCTACAAGCAGGATAAGGATGGCAACTACATCGATGCGGAAGGCAAACCCACCACCGATCCTGCGAAATATGTCGCCGATGGTGCCGTGATCGACAAATATATCAACCAGTATGCTCCCAGCATTCTGAAAGATCTCCCCAAGGTTGACGGCAACTACACCGGCGGTCTCAGTGGTATCTTCACTTACATCGCAGGGCTTGCCTCACAGGCGCAGTTTGACATCACCTTCGCAACCGGTGACATCGTCAGGGATGACGATCAGAATCCCTTCATCGGCACTTCCGTCGGCACCGCACGCGAGAAGGATGCCGTGAATCTGCTCACATTCAATGTCGACGGCTCCTTCACCGCTTACACCGAGGCCACGAGCAAGGTCGAAGGCACAGGTGAAGACGCTGAGACCGTTATCGAGCTCAAAGGCACTGAGTCTGTCTACGACATTCAGATCGACGGCAGCCTTGATCCGTTTGTCGCAATTGAACTCCTCAATCACTGTCTCTTATACACATCTCCGAGCCCACGAGACGTAGAGGAA
>USEV01000199.1 GCA_900553825.1 uncultured Eubacteriales bacterium | reverse complement strand
ATTCCTCTACGTCTCGTGGGCTCGGAGATGTGTATAAGAGACAGGTATATGCCTTGCCAACTCCTCGTATCTGCGCGATTTCTTCAGCTGGAAGAATGTGCCTGTCTATCTCGGCGCCAAGGCGAAGAAAATCGGCGACGGCAGCGTGAGCGTCGCTCTCGCCGACGGCACGGAAAAGGAGATAAAGGCGGACAGCGTGATCGTATCCGTCGGATACGAGCCCGCACCCATTGCAAAGAAGGGTCCGCACATCCATGTCATAGGCGACGCGGAGCGCGTGGGCAACCTGCGCACCGTCGTCTGGGGCGCCTGGAAGATTGCCGAGCAGATCGGCAAACGCCGCGCGATGTCGCGCTGAAACACGCATCGTGTCCGTTTGCGGGGGAGCATTCCCCCGCAACCCGCAATTTGCGACGGATATGAGTGGACTTAGATAAAGAAAGGATAATGTGAAAGCACGAACCGTGTTTCCATCTTGCGACAGCGTCTGCGAGGGGAGAGCGACAAGTGCACGAAAAGTGTTTTATGAACGATAAGATAGCAAGATGTCTTGCCGTGCTCGATTCGGAGGGCGTGAAATACCGCTTTGCCGAACACGGGCGCGCCGACACCATTGAAGATGTCATTGCGCTCGGGCTCGAAGGCGGCGACAAAATCGCAAAGAACCTCTTTGTGCGTGACGACAAGAAGCTCAACTACTATGTCCTCACCGTGGAACAGTCCAAGGCGGTGTCCCTGCGCGCCGCGCAGGACAAGATGGGCTCGCGCAAGCTGTCGTTTGCCTCTCCCGAGGAGCTCGGCGAGCTCCTGGGCTTGCAGGCGGGCTCCGTCACGCCGCTCGGTTACATGAACGACTCCGCAAAAAAGGTGAAGTTCGTCATCGACCGCGCGTTCCGCGGCGGCGAGATCGGCGTGCACCCGCTTGACAGCACCGCAACGGTGTGGCTGGAAGCGGACGCTCTTGTCGCACTCATAAGAAAGCACGGCAACTTCGTCTACTATCTGGGGTTCTGACCTTTCGCACGCAGGCGCATTATGCGCCTGCTCGCTTATGCGCGCGCGAGCACGACCTGCGCATACGCACGCACACTCCCGCACATTGCGGCGTCGAAAAACGGGGATGAAATAAGTTCCGAAAAGGAGCAAGATTATGAGCATGACAAAAGCCGACCGCGCGCTCGTCGCGGCAACAATGGTCAGCCTCAACCTGGGCGAAATTTTCCTCTATGTCCCGCTTGCCGCCCGTCATCGCGGCATTAAGAAGGAGCTCAACCTGCGTTACGCCGACGGCAAGCGCACCGAGCTCGACATAGTTTTTGCCGAGGACGGTAAGGATGTCAAAAAACCGCTGTTTGTCTACATCCACGGCGGCGGTTTTGTGTCGGGCGACAGGAAAAGCCGCAGATATTACTGCTACAACTGGGCAGAAAGCGGATTTTTGTGTGCAAACATCGGCTACGATTACGCCCTCGACGCGGTGCACCCGAAGAGTCTGGCGCAGATTTTCAAGGGCATTGAATTTGTGATGAACCGCGCGGACGAGCTCAACATCGACACGGGCAAGGTGGTCGTTGCGGGGGACAGCGCGGGAGGTTACTATGCCGCGTTCGTCGCGGCTGTCGCCTCGCACCCCGAGCTTTACGACACCCTGGGCATTGATTTTGCCTACCGCGACACCTTCAAGGTGTCGGCGTGCGTGTTGCTCAGCGGGCTTTACGACATGGCGCGGTCGCTGGACACCCGTTTCCCGCAGATGACGATTTTTTTGAGGTCACACCTCGACCTCAGCAAAAAGGAAGTCTACGCCCTGCGCGGTGACGAAAAGATGAGGGCGTTTTCCGCCCCCGATTACTATGTGGACGGCAATTTTCCGCCGTGTTTCGTCGTGGCTTCCGCATACGACCTTCTGCGGAGCGAATCGGAGTGCCTGCGCGACGAGCTGGAAAAAGCGGGCGTGAAAAACGGCTTCTATATGTGCAAAGGGGTGAACGGAGTCCACGCCGGCTCGCTGGCCTGCGACCGCTTCAAACACGGCAGAGAATGCCTGCGGCTTGCCAAGGAATTCGTCGCGTCCGTCCTCGCTGACGAGCCCTCAAACGCCGCTCAACCCGACTGAAAACGGAGTTTATATGTCAAAAAAGTGTAATAAAGCTCTCAAAAGCGTTTTTATGTTGATGTGCGTCGTGGGGGTTGCGGCGGGGTGCGTCGCGGTGCTCGCGGGGTGCGACGGGTCGTCGGCTCCGCTTCCCACGGAGTACGATCTGTCTCTTATACACATCTCCGAGCCCACGAGACGTAGAGGAATCTCG
>USEV01000198.1 GCA_900553825.1 uncultured Eubacteriales bacterium | reverse complement strand
GAGCGGACGCCCGGAATGCGGGGCTCTCACCGCGGCTTTCCCCGCACCTTTCGGAGAGGGGGTTCGATTTCGTTTGCTTTATGCGCGCGGGTGTGGTAAAGTGTTAAAGAAGTTTTCGTCTATATCGAGGGATTCCCTCTTGAAGTCGCTCGGGAAGAATGGTATAATGTAACCATCAAACAAGGAGGTCCGAGATATGAAATACGAAATCTTCGGAAAAGACTACAATGTCAGCGACTCTTTGAGGGCGATCACCGAGAAAAAGTGCGCCAAACTCGACAAGTATTTCCACGACGACGAGGACGCCGTCGCGAAATTCATTGTCACCCTGGAGGGCGGCACCTACACCACGGATATGACCGTCGTGTATCGCAGTCAGACCTATCGCGCGGAAGCGTCGTCGGAGTCCCCCTTCGACAACATCGACCTCGTGATTCCCAGACTGCTCGGGCAGATTCGCAAACAGAAGGACATCTGGGGCAAGGGCAAGCGCGGCTCCGAGAATGTTTACGAGGAAGAAGAACTCTGATGAAAGTCGGAATCTCCACTGCAACCTTCTTTTCTAAAGTATTGACCGAGGATTCGTTCTCGGTCATTCAACGCTGCGGGGGAGAATGTGCGGAGGTGTTCCTCACCACCCGCAGCGAATACGAGCCCTCTTTCGGCGACCTGCTCGCCGAGAGGAAGGGCGGGTTGGAGATTTACTCCGTCCACTCCCTCAACACGCAGTTCGAGCCCGAGCTTTTCAATTCGGCGGAGCGCACCCGCCGCGATGCGGAGGAGCTTTACCGCAAGGTGCTTGCGGTTGCGAGGAAAATCGGTGCGCGCTTTTACACCTTCCACGGCAGGATAAGGCTCAAACGCACCACCGTGGTGGACCCCGTTGCGACGGGCAAACGCATGAAGGAGCTCGGCGAAATCGCGGAGGAGTACGGCGTGCAACTCTGTTTCGAGAATGTGCACTGGGCGATGTTCAACAGCCCCGAGTTTTTTGCGGAGGCAAAGGAGTATTGCCCGAATGTGGGCGCGGTGCTGGATGTCAAGCAGGCGCGGCAGAGCGGCAGGGACTGGCGCGAGTATGTCGATTGCATGGGCGACAGGCTCCGCAATGTGCACCTCAGCGATGTGGACGCCGAGGGCAGAATCACGCTTGTCGGCAAGGGGTGCTTCCCCTTCGGCAAGCTTGTCGGCAAACTGAAAGAAACGGGCTACGACGGCCCTTTACTTATAGAGCAGTACGCAGGCGATTACGGTGATTTTTCCGAGATTACGGGTGCTGTGGACTATCTCAAAAAAATTGTCGGAGGCAACAATGCTTAAATTCGATTTCAACAACATGATGCAAAAATTCGTGGGAGATGACGGGTTTTCCCATGACGACCTCATGTCCGTCGGCGACAAGGCGCGCTCGGCACACGAGAAATTCGCCGCCGTCCGCGGCTCGGGCATGACCGCGTGGGCGAACCTGCCTTACAACCAGGACGAAATCGTCGAGGACATCCTCGCCGAGGCGGAGAAAATCCGTGCCGAGTTCGACACCTTCGTGGTGTTGGGCATAGGCGGCAGCGCGCTCGGCCCCACCGCGGTGTTCACCGCGCTCTGCCACTTCCGTCACAACGACCTTCCCGCCGAAAAACGCGGCATGAAGTTCTTTGTCGAGGACAATGTCGACCCCGAAAGGATGCTCGCGCTCCTCGATGTCGTCGACCTCAGGCGCACCGTGTTCAATGTCATCACCAAGAGCGGAGCCACTTCCGAGACCATGAGTCAGTATCTCATCATAGCCGACGCGCTCAGGAAGGCTGTCGGCGACGACTGGCGCAGACACATCATCGCAACCACTTCCGAGACGAAGGGCAACCTCATCAAGCTCGCGAAGAAAGAGGGCTTCAAGACCTATTTCATCCCCGACGGAGTCGGCGGCAGGTTCTCGGAGCTTTGTCCCGTCGGACTCCTGCCCGCGGCGGTGCTCGGCATCGACATCAAGGGGTTGCTCAAAGGCGCGGCGGCGATGGACAAGGCGTGCGCGAGCTCCGATATGAGTGCAAACCCCGCGCTTGCCGCGGCGGCGTTGCAGTATCTCGCCATGAAGAAGGGCAAGAACATCTCCGTCATGATGCCGTATGCCGATTCCCTGAAATACATGGCGGACTGGTATTGCCAGCTCTGGGGCGAAAGCCTGGGCAAGGCGGTTGACCTCGACGGCAAGACCGTCAATGTGGGGCAGACCCCCGTCAAGGCGCTCGGCGTCACCGACCAGCACTCCCAGGTTCAGCTCTACACCGAAGCTGTCTCTTATACACATCTCCGAGCCCACGAGACGTAGAGGA
>USEV01000197.1 GCA_900553825.1 uncultured Eubacteriales bacterium | reverse complement strand
GGCAGAATATCCCCCGCCTCACCGAGAGGCGCGAGCCTGCCCTTGAACTCCTTTTCCAGCACGGCGAGCTTTTCGTAAATCGCCTTGGGCTCGTCGAAGATGACCGTGGGGCGGACGCCCTCTCCGAAACAGTCGAACAAAAACGCGGAGTTGTCCTCCGAAAACACCCCCGCCCAGACGAGCTCCGGCGGGGCGGCGCCTTCACGCACCCTGTCCGCGAGCGCACTTGCCGTGGGGTTTCCCCCGCGAGCGGAGAGCGCGGACGCCACTCTCGCCGCGTCCTCGGCGGAGAAAAGCACATCACTGGCGGGCGGAACGGAGACCTCCTGCAGTTCCCCGACGGGCAACATGCTTGTCGGGTCCAGCCGCTTGACATTCTCCACCAACTCGTCGAAAAAGTTGACGCGGAGCGCGCCCGTCCCCCACGCATAGATGTCGAGGATGTCGCCGCGGAGAGCAAATTCGCCCTCCTCGGAAATCATGTCGCGGCGCGCGTAACCCGCCGCCACCAGCCTGTCGGCGGCATCCTGCGGGGAGAGCACGCCCTCCTTTTCGATGTGAACGGAAAATCGTTTCAAAAGCTCCGCCCGCGGGAAACGCTGGACGAGCGCGTCCGCGCTGACCACCGCGATGTCCGCCTCGCCCGACACCAGCGCGGCAAGCGCCGCCGCCCTTTCGCGCGAGCCCGCAAGCGAAAATCCCTTGCGGTGGATGAGCACATCGTCGCGGTGCGGCACATAGACCACACGGACATCGGGGTGGGAAGAAATCTTGGAAAGCATACTCCGCGCGGCGAGGGTGTCGGCGGTGACATAGATTTTCTTGCCAGGGATACGCGCCGCAAAGTGCGCCTTTGCCCCGTCGGTTATGCGGAGCACGGAAAGCGCCCGAGGGCCTGCTTTTGTGCGCGCGGGAGCGGACAGCGCAAGGCTGCCTATACCCTCTCCCATGCCGTCAATCCGTAGCAGTTCGGGCGTCATTTTTTCCTGTTTATCTTCTCCTCGACGCGCATTATATCCGCGCCTGCCACGAGTTCCCTCACGGCTTCGGCGGCGGCGGCGACGCATCTTTCTATTTCCTTCTTATCGGCATAATCGACCTTTGACAGCACATAATCGATTATCTGAACTTCCTTTTGTGCAAGTTCCTCGTTTTTTATGCCGATGCGCAGACGCTTGAACGAGGTGGTGCCGAGCTCCTTGACTATGCTCCTCATCCCGTTGTGAGTGCCCGCGCTCCCCTCCTCTCTCAGACGCATCCTGCCGACGGGCAGGTCCGCGTCGTCGTAGACCACGATGAGCTCGTCGTAGTCGGCGCAATATTTCCTGTAAAGCTGACGCACGCTCTCGCCGGAGTTGTTCATGTAGGTCTGCGGCTTGGCAATCACGAAGGTTTCTCCGCCCGACTTCGCCTTTGCCGTGAGCGCGGCGCATTCCTTGCCAGTAAAGCGGACGCGCGCCTCTTTCGCAAGGGCGTCCGCCACCATGAAACCGATGTTGTGATAGGTGCTGCGATAGCGCGTGCCCGGGTTGCCGAGCCCCACTACGACATACATATTGTCCTCCGTGCGCAAGCGCGGGCGCGAGTGCGCACGCTCATGCGGCTTATTCTTGCTTGTCCTTTGCGGCGCGCCCGGGCTTGGAGAGCTGTCGGCTCCTGCCTATGACGAATGCCTCGTCCTCCACATCGTCCGTGACCGTCGTGCCCGCCGCCACAAACGCGCCGTCGCCCACGCTCACGGGCGCAATCAGGTTGACATTCGCGCCCAGGAAGCATCTCTTGCCCACCTCGGTGCGGTGCTTCCTCTTGCCGTCGTAGTTGCAAAACACCGTCCCACAACCCACATTGGTGCCGTCGCCGACATCCGCGTCGCCTATGTAGGCGAGATGCGCGCTCTTCACGCCGTCGCCGAGGACGGAATTCTTGACCTCGACGAAATCGCCTATGCGGCAGGTTGCTCCGCACTCCGCGCCGCGCAACCGCGCAAACGGCCCGACCGAGCACCCCGCCCCCACCGTCGAACCGACGATGTGCGACATTGTGACGCTCGCGCCGCGCCCTATCACGCTGTCTTCGATGTACGAGCCGGCGACCACCGCGCCGGAGCGAACCTCGCTCGCACCCACTATGCGGGTGAAGGGCAAAAGCTCCGCCCCCGCTTCCACCCGCGCCGTGTCGTCCACGACGGTGTTTGCCGTGTCGCGGATTTTCACGCCCGCGTCCAACAGCCTTTGGAGAATCCTCTCTTTCATTTGATTATACACCACGGAGGCACCTTTTGCACCATCAAGTTTGGCGAAGTTGGCAAGCGAGAGGGAATAGCCGTTCTTTTTGCCGCCCCGCCCTGTC
>USEV01000196.1 GCA_900553825.1 uncultured Eubacteriales bacterium | reverse complement strand
TCGTTTACGACGACGGCACGGAGCAGGACGCGGAGTGTCTGCGCCACCGTGCGGCGGAGAGTTACATCGGCAAGGAGGTGCTTGCGGGGTGGTATCCCGACTGCGCGGACGGGCGTTCCCCGACGGGGGCGTGCGTGCTCGCGGTGGGAAGCCGTCGCGGGTTCACCCTGATTTCCGAGGACGGGATAAAGGAGCTTTCCCCCGTCAGGAGAGGAGAGGTGCGCCTTTTGCCGTCGGTGGATTGCGTGACTCTTTACGACAGCACGAACGAGTGTAGTATAATGATTCCGGACGGGGAGGAAAGGGCATGATTATCCTCGGCATTGACCCCGGTCTTGCGACAATGGGCTACGGTGTGATAGAGGCGGAAAGGGGCAACTTCGCCGCGGTGGACTGCGGCGTCGTCACCACTCCGAAGACGCTCACTTTGCCCCAGAGGCTGAGCCTCATCGAGGAGGGCGTCACCGCACTCGTCGAGCGTTTCCGTCCCGAAAATGTCGCCGTCGAGGAGCTCTTTTTCACGAAGAACATAACAAACGGCATCATGGTTGCGGGGGCGAGGGGAGTCATACTCCTCACTCTCAACAAGCTCGTCGGCGAGGAGGTGTACGAATACACCCCCAACCAGATCAAGCAGGCAATCACCGGCTACGGCGGTGCGGACAAGGTGCAGATGCAACTCATGGTGCAGGCGCTCCTGCGCCTGAAAAAGGTGCCTCGTCCCGACGACGCGGCGGACGCTCTCGCCGTCGCGCTGTGCCACGGACAGACAAGCCGCCTGTCCACGCAGTTCAAGGTGCGTTGAAGGAGTTGCCCATGCCGCTTGTCGCCGACGCAGTCGCCGTAATCGTCAATCTTGTGTTGCTCGCGTGCGCGCTTCCGCTCGCCATGCGGCTTGTGCCGTTGCAGAACCTTTTCGGGTTCAGGACGAAGGCGAGCACGGCGAGCGAAAAGGCGTGGTACACCCTGAACGCCGCTTTCGGCAAGACGGTGTCCGCGATATGCGGGGCGGCTGTCGCAGCCGGTGCGGTCATGCTGGGCGTGCGTTACGGCACGGACGCGCCTTTTTGGGAATACGGCTTCGCGTTGCTTTACGCCGTCGCCGCGGTGTCGCTCGCGGCGGGTGTTGCGGCGGCGCGGATTGCGCTTCGGCGCATGGACGACGACAGATAATAAATCGTTGCCGAAAGGCGAGAGGGAATATGTACAACTACATCAAGGGCACGCTTGTTTCGGTCGAGCCGGGCAAGGTGGTGCTCGAAAACAACGGAATAGGATACGAGCTCGGCGTGAGCGGCAACACGCTCGCCGACGCGAGAAACCTCGGTGCAGAGATGAAGCTCTACACCTACCTCTATGTCAAGGAGGATGTGTTCGCGCTGTACGGGTTTTCGCGGTTGGAGGAAAAGACGCTCTTCATGCGCCTCATCGAGATAAGCGGCGTGGGCCCCAAGCTTGCGATGCAGGTGCTCGGGGGATACGACCTCGGCACGCTCACCGTCGCAATCGCAACGGGCGATGTCAAGACGCTCTCCAAAATCAAAGGGCTCGGCAAGAAGACGGCGGAGCTCATCGTGCTCAACCTGCGCGAACAGGTTGCCGTGGATATGTCCGACACGACGACGCCGATAGGCGCGGGTGCGGACGCCGACATCTCGGACGCGATATTCGCGCTTGTGTCGCTCGGGGTTTCCAACACCGAAGCGGTCAAGGCGGTGCAGGAGGCGGCGAAGACGGCAAAGGGCGTCGAAAACATCGTCGCCCTGGCGTTGAAATCCATCGGTTGAGCCGCGGTGCTCGGCGCGATGACCGCACAATGCGGAGTTTAACGAACGAAATCCAGCCGTAAAACGGCAAAACGGTGATTATGGACGACGAAAGAATTGTCAGCAGTCTGACCCTCGAGGACGACGAAAACGAAAACACTCTCCGCCCAAAATGTATGGCGGAGTATGTCGGGCAGGACAAAATCAAGTCCAACCTCGAAGTGTACATCTCGGCGGCGAAGGCGAGGGGAGAGGCCCTCGACCATGTCTTGCTCTACGGTCCTCCCGGGCTTGGCAAGACCACGCTTGCGCATGTCATCGCCAACGAACTGGGGGCGCAAATCAGGGTGACATCGGGCCCCGCAATCGAACGCGCCGCGGACCTTGCGGCGTTGCTCACCAACCTCGAAAAGGGCGACATACTCTTCATCGACGAGATACACAGGCTCAACCGCAACATCGAGGAAGTGCTTTACCCCGCCATGGAGGACTTTTCGCTGGACATCGTTTCGGGCAAGGGTCCCATGGCGCGCAGCATAAGAACTGTCTCTTATACACATCTCCGAGCCCACGAGACGTAGAGGAATCTCG
>USEV01000195.1 GCA_900553825.1 uncultured Eubacteriales bacterium | reverse complement strand
GCGGCTCGGCGACGCGCCAGACAGCGCGCGGGAGAGGCGGCGGAAAACCCCGCAAACGCCTCGAAAGACGGGTGAAACGGGGCGTAACCGCGGGAGAAAATCAACACATTCGTGTTTTTGCCCAATAGCTCTCTCCGCGCTCGGTTTCGTGGTTGACATTGCCCATTGCCCACCATATAATGACATCTATGGTAGCGCGCGTCGCGGCGCGCGCACGCGGAGTGATTATGGCAAAAACGAGTTCCAAAAAGGGGAAGGGCGCACTGTCCATTCTGCTTTCCTCGGTCGGGGAGTACAAGACGGCGTCCGTATTGACCTCGGTCTTCGTGGTCTTCGAGGTCGTCCTCGAGGTTTTCATCCCCCTCATCATGGCGCAAATAATCGATGTCGGGCTTGACGAAACTCTCACCGAGTTCACCTTCATGCTCAAGCTGGGCGCGTACGGGACGCCTCTCTTCACGGTGGGTTCCCGCACGGAGTTCATCGTCGCCTGCGGCGGGCTCATGATAGGTATGGCGTTGCTTTCGCTGTGCTTCGGCGCGCTGTCGGGACGCTTCGCGGCGTATTCGGCGACGGGCTTCGGCATGAATGTCAGGCGCAACATCTACTACAAGGTCCAGTCCTTCAGCTTCGCCAATCTCGACCGTTTCAGCACCGCGGGCCTCGTCACCCGTCTCACCACCGACATCACCAATGTCCAGATGTCCTACATGATGGTCGTGCGCATTCTCGTCCGTGCGCCCGTCATGCTCTGTCTTGCTCTGGGCATGGCAATTTCCATAAACGGCGAGCTCGCCGTGGTCTTTGCCGTCGCGCTTCCGCTCATCGCCGTCGCGCTCGGCATAGGCATTGTCGTCGTCTTCCCGCGATTCACCAGGATGCTCAAAAAGTACGACGACATGAACGAGAGCACCCAGGAAAACCTCACCGGCATCCGCACCGTCAAGACTTTCGTCCGCGAGGACTTCGAAACCGACAAGTTTAAAAAGGTCAGCGCCGCGGTGCAGAAGCTGCAGTTCGCGGCGGAAAAGATGCTCGTCATCGCCATGCCGTTCATGCAGGCGGTTGCGTTCGGGTGCATCGTCGCCGTCGTGTGGTTCGGCGGCAACCGCATAATCACCGGGGATATGTATTACGGCTCGCTGACCGCGTTTTTGAACTACATCATGCAGATTCTGATGTCGCTCGGCATGGTCGCGATGGTGTTCGTCATGCTGGTGCTTTCCCGCGCGTCGGCGGAGCGTATCGCCGAGGTCATGAGGGAGGTGCCCGACATCGCCGACAACCCCTCGCCCGAGGTGGACAGGGTCGTCGACGGCAGCGTGGATTTCGAGGGCGTGGACTTTTCCTACAGCAAGAACGCGGAGGTGCTCAACCTCGAGGACATCAACCTTCACATCTCGCCCGGCGAAATGGTCGGCATAATCGGCGGCACGGGCAGTGCGAAATCCTCTCTTGTCCAGCTCATCCCCAGGCTTTACGATGTCCTGGACGGCTGCGTCAAGGTCGGCGGCGTGGATGTCAGACATTACAGGCTCAAGGACTTGCGCGACGCCGTCGCAATGGTGCTGCAAAAGAATGTCCTCTTTTCCGGCACGATAAAGGACAACCTCCGCTGGGGCAACCCCGACGCCACGGACGAGGAAATCGAGCACGCCGCGCGCGCGGCGCAGGCGCACGCTTTCATCACCTCTTTCCCCGACGGCTACGAGACCGAACTCGGGCAGGGCGGCGTCAATGTTTCGGGCGGTCAGAAACAGCGCCTTTGCATCGCCCGAGCCCTGCTCAAAAAGCCCAAAATCATGATTCTGGACGATTCGACATCGGCGGTTGACACTGCCACCGACGCCGCAATCAGGAAGAGTCTTAAAGAGGAGTTCGCCTCCACCACGGTGCTCATCATTGCCCAGCGCATAAGCTCCGTTCAGGACGCGGACAAAATCATCGTCATGCAGGACGGCAAAATCAACGCCGTCGGCACGCACGAGGAGCTCATCAAGGACAACGAGATTTACCGCGATGTCTATTACGCCCAGCAAAAGGGCTCCGAAGAGGCGGCGAGAATCTACGAAAACGCGGACGGGGAGGTGGAAAAATGAGTCGCAAAGACAGACGACAGGAGTCACGCGGCAGCAAGTACGCTTCCGTCCATCCCATGGTGACATTCAAGCGCATCCTCGGCTACTTCAAGCCCTATAAGGGCAGGGTTGTGTTCGCGCTCGTCGCGCTCATCTTGAATGTGTGCGCAACCGTGAGCGGCACATTCATGCTCTCCATCCTCATCGACAACTACATTCGTCCTCTTTCCGAGGGCGCACCCGGGGCTGTCTCTTATACACATCTCCGAGCCCACGAGACGTAGAGGAA
>USEV01000194.1 GCA_900553825.1 uncultured Eubacteriales bacterium | reverse complement strand
GCCTTATCGTCGGCAGCGTCAGATGTGTATAAGAGACAGGGCCTCCTTCCTCGACCTGTTCGACGGCGACCACGAGAAGGTCAAGAAGCTGGACGCGCTCATCGCCGAAAAGTGCGGCTTCGAGGCGACCTATCCCGTCAGCGGTCAGACCTATTCGCGCAAGGTGGACTACAACATCCTGTCCCTGCTTTGCTCCATAGCGCAGAGCGCGACGAAGTTCTCAAACGACATCAGGTTGCTCTCCAACCTGAAAGAGGTGGAGGAGCCTTTCGAGAGCAAACAGATAGGCTCGTCGGCAATGGCGTACAAGCGCAACCCCATGCGCAGCGAACGCATGGCGTCGCTCGCACGCTATGTCATCACCGACAGCCTTAACCCCGCTTTCACCGCCGCGACGCAGTGGTTCGAGCGCACGCTGGACGACAGCGCAAACAAGCGTATCTCCGTGCCCGAGGCGTTCCTCGCGGTGGACGCAATCCTTTCGCTTTACCTCAACATCATCAGCGGTCTGAAACTGTATCCGAAGATTATCGAGCGCAATCTGAACCGTGAACTGCCGTTTATGGCAACAGAGAACATTCTGATGTACTGCGTCAAGGAGAAGGGCGGCGACCGTCAGGAGCTGCACGAGGCAATCCGTCGCCACTCCGTCGCGGCGGCTGCCGTCGTCAAGGAGGAGGGCGGCGAAAACGACCTTCTGGAACGCATCCTCGCCGACCCCGCATTCAAGCTCACGCGCAAGGAGCTGGATTCCATCATGGATGTCAGACAGTTCGTCGGCAGGAGCGCGGAGCAGACGGAGGAGTTCGTACGGGGCGTCGTCGAACCCATCCTCGCCGCAAACCCCGTCACTGACGGAAAGGCCGCGGCAATCAATGTGTGATTAAGTTTTCGTAATAAAGAGAGGTCGTTATGCTTACTGCAATCGTCGGTATCAACTGGGGCGACGAGGGCAAGGGCCGCATGGTCGATTTGCTTTCGGAAAGTCAGGATATCATCGTCCGCTATCAGGGCGGCAACAACGCGGGGCACACCGTCGTCAACGAGCGCGGGAAATTCATCCTCAACCTGCTCCCTTCGGGGATACTCCGCGCCGATAAGGTCAATGTCATGGGCGGCGGCATGGTCGTCGACATTCAGCACCTCGCGGGAGAGGTCGCAAGACTGCGCGAGGGCGGCGTCGAGGTCACGCCCGACAACCTCCTCATCAGCGACAGGGCGACAATCTGTTTCCCCTACAATGTCCAGCAGGATTGCCTCGAGGAGGACAGGCTCGCCGCGAGAAAGTTCGGTTCCACCCGCCGCGGCATAGCCCCCATATACGCCGACAAATACATGAAAAAGGCGGTCCGCATGGGCGACCTCCTGCACCCCGATTATCTCAGGTCCCGCGTGGAGGATGTGCTGGACTGGAAAAACCTTTGCCTCGGCGCGTACCCCGGCGCGAAGAAGTACACCGTGGAGGAAATCATGGACTGGCTTGCCGAATACGGCGAGAGGTTCAAGCCCTACATCCGTGATGTCGGCGCCTACCTCTACGACGCGGCGAAGGCGGGCAAGAACATCATGTTCGAGGCACAGCTCGGAGCCCTGCGCGACATCGATTTCGGCATCTATCCCTACACCTCGTCCTCCAACACCATTGCCGCCTACGCGCCCATAGGCGCGGGCGTGCCCGCACTCAAAATAGACAAGACCGTCGGCATCATGAAGGCGTATTCGTCCTGCGTGGGCGAGGGACCTTTCACCACCGAGATGTTCGGCGAGGACGCAGTCGCCCTGCGCGAGGCGGGCGGCGAGTACGGCGCGGCGACGGGCAGACCCAGGAGGGTGGGCGGCTTCGATGTCGTCGCCTCCCGCTACGGGTGCAAGGTTCAGGGCGCGGACGAAATCGCGCTCACCAAGCTGGATGTCTTGGACGGCTTTGACAAAATCCCCGTCACGGACGCCTATGTCGTGGACGGCGAGCTCGTAGGCGAATTCCCCTTCGGCGAAAAGCTCAACGCCGCAAAACCCCACACCGTCATGCTCGACGGCTGGAAGACCCCCACGGGCAAATGCCGCAAATTCTCCGACCTGCCCGCGGCGGCGCGCGCGTACATCGATTACATCGAAAAGTCGGTGGACTGCGAGCTCAAATACATCTCCGTGGGCGCGGAACGCGACAGCATCATCGTCCGCTGAAAAAGGGCACCCGACAAGCTCAAAGACCTTTTGAAAAAGACCCCGCGGCAAGCGGGGTTTTTCGTGCGTGTTTTGTGTGTGCGGGGCTTCGCTTTCCCGTCGCCTTCTTGCCTTTTCTGGCAGTGAAAGGGCGGGCGGCTCCCCGTCTGTCTCTTATACACATCTGACGCTGCCGACGATAAGG
>USEV01000193.1 GCA_900553825.1 uncultured Eubacteriales bacterium | reverse complement strand
GTCCAAGCCCCGCGGCGGCTACTTCATATCCGTCGATGTCAAGTCCTGCGCAAAGCGCATCGTCGCGCTGGCACAGGAGGCAGGCGTCAAGTTCACGGCGGCGGGAGCGACCTTCCCCTACAAGCTCGACGACATGGACAGCAACATCCGCGTCGCGCCTTCCGTCCCCTCTCTCGACGAGATGGAGTTCGCAACCGAGGTCATGATTTCCGCAATACGGCAGGCGAGGATGGAGCTCGTCCTCTCCAAGCTCGGCAAGTAAAGCCATTCTGACAACGACCCGTCCCCGAGTGGGGGCGGGTTTTTTGTTTGCCCGCCTTGTCATAATCCCCCGCTCGGCGACATAGATTTTAGCAAACCGAAATGGAGGAGTTTATGGACAAATTCGACCTTTATCGTGACATCGCCACCCGCACGGGAGGGGATATCTATGTCGGCGTCGTCGGACCCGTGAGGACGGGCAAATCCACGCTCATCAAACAGTTCATGGAAAAGCTGGTCGTGGGCGGCATTGAAAACAAGGACGAGCGCGCACGCGCGGTGGACGAAATTCCGCAGTCCGCCGACGGCAAGACCATCATGACCACACAGCCGAAATTCGTGCCCGCCGACGCGGTGAAGGTGACATTTTCGGACAACCTTTCCGTGAATATGCGGCTCATCGATTGCGTCGGATACATGGTCGACGGCGCGTTGGGCGGCGAGGAAGACGGCAAGGAGCGCATGGTGCGCACCCCGTGGTCGGAGGAGGAAATGCCTTTTTCGCGCGCGGCTGCCCTCGGCACGGACAAGGTGATACGCGAGCACAGCACTCTCGCGCTCGTCGTCACTACGGACGGCTCGTTCACCGACATCCCCCGCGAGGATTACGAGCCCGCGGAAGAGAAGGTGGTGCAGGAGCTCAAGGATACGGGCAAACCGTTTGCAATCGTGCTCAACACCGTTGACCCCGCGGCGGAACAGGCGCAGGAGCTCGCCGCTGCACTCGCGGAAAAGTACGGCGTCAGCGTGAGCACCGTCAACGCGCTCAACATGACGGACGGCGACATAACCCGGATAATGCAGAGCATACTCCTGGAATTCGGCGTGCGCATCATCGATTTCGACCTGCCGCGCTGGGTGCAGGCGCTTTCTCCCGACGACGAGGTGGTGAAGGAGATTGTGAACGCGGTGCGCGAGCTCGGCGACAATGTGACCAAGATGAAGGATTACACCCTGGTGGACGAATATTTCGAAAACAGGGAATTCTGGAGCGCACCCGCCAAGGTGGAACTGGACGCGGGCAAGGGCAGGGTGTATGTCGCGGTGACGCCCAAGGAGGGTGTGTTCTACAAGGTCGCGAGCCGCGAGTGCGGCATAGAGCTCACGGACGATTTCGCGTTGCTTGCCCACCTCAAACAGCTCGCCCGCGCGAGAAACCGCACCGCGAAACTTCTGGACGCGATGGAACAGGTGGATTCGCTGGGCTACGGCATAGTGCTCCCCACCATGGAGGAGATGGTGCTCGAGGAGCCGGAAATCATCAAACAGGGACAGCAGTACGGGGTCAAACTCAAAGCCAGCGCGCCGTCGTTGCACATCATGAAAGTCGATGTCGAAACGGAGGTGCGTCCCATAGTGGGCAGCGAGCAACAGAGCAGCGAGCTCGTCGAATCCATGCTTTCGGATTTCGAGGGCGACAAGCAGGCAATCTGGGATACCAACATCTTCGGGCGCTCGCTTTCCTCGCTGGTTGCCGACGGCATCAACAACAAGCTCATGAGCGTGCCCGCCGACGCGGAACAGAAGCTCCGCAAGACCCTCGGGCGCATAGTCAACGAGGGCAAGGGAGGCGTCATCTGTATCCTGCTGTAAAAGGCGTCTACAACCGAAACGGCACTTAATCAAGCCGAACCTGAACTTAAAGCCAAGGAAACCGCATAAGACCGTCCCCGCAGGCACGCTTCGCCGTCCTGCGGGGATAAGCCTTGTGCGGGGTTTTGCGGCGCGGGGTTTTTGTGCCGCACACCATTTCGTGCGGGTGTCCGCGCGGGCTGCCACGCCCTGCACCTGCCGCCACGCGGAGCCGTTTTCCGTGCGTCGGGTTTCCACCGCGCGCCTCTTTGTTATCGCCACGGGGCAGGGTGTCGTCCCGCCCGTTTTTGCCGTCATTTTCCTCGCCGTCCTTTTGCCGGCGGCAATTTTGTTGCCATTCGCGCGCGTGGGTGATATAATACGCGGGTGAAAATTCATTCGCAGGAGAGCTTATGAAAGCAATCGTTTCGGTCATCGGACGCGACCGCACGGGCATCATCGCCAAGGTCGCGGGCAAACTTTACGAGATGGGCATCAACATCGAGGACCTGTCTCTTATACACATCTGACGCTGCC
>USEV01000192.1 GCA_900553825.1 uncultured Eubacteriales bacterium | reverse complement strand
GGTGTTCGGGCGTGACAATCGGTTGACGCATTTCGGGACGGCGCGTTCGGCGCCGTCCCGTTTTACTCCGCGCGGAATCACTCGGTTTTTCACGAAATCTGAAAAATAGTGTAAAAAAAGCGCGAAACGGTCGGTTTTTCGCTTTTTTTGTTTTCCGCTTTTATCAATATATAGTGCCGCTCGTAAAATATTGCCACAATATGGCGCAATTTTTCAAAATGTCGTGTAAATGGTTGAAAATGCAAAATTTCCGCATTATAATGTGCGCGTAAGTTGACTCCTCGGGGGTTTTTGAGGGGCAATTTCTCAGACATCATCCACCACTTCCACACCCGAAAAAGAAAAGTCGAGCTTTTCCTTTTTTGTCGTGCGGTCTTATCGGCAAAGGGCAATACACCGTCAATCGGAGGTCATAATGAAAAAGTCCATCATCATTGCAGACGACAACGCGGGGCTGGTGCTCAGTCTCCGCAAATTCTTCCGCGACATGCCCGACTACGAAGTCGTCGCCGTCGCCGAAAACGGCGCGGAAGTGCTCCCCCTCATCGAACAGCACAACCCCGATTTCCTCCTGCTCGACATCGTGATGCCCGAGCTCGACGGTTTCGGAGTGCTGTCCGCCCTCACATCGCCGCGTCCCGTGGTCATCATGATGTCGCAGTTGAGCTCGGACGGATTCGTGCAAAAGGCGTTGCGCTACGGCGCAAAGTACTTCCTCGCGAAACCGTTCAGTTTCGATGTACTCCTCAAAACGCTGGACGAATTTTCGCGCGAGGAAAGCTCCCCCGCCGAGGCACCCGCACCCGCTCCGCAGGCAGCGCCCAAACCCGCGCCCAGGAGCTACCAGTCGAAGCGCAGCCGCTCCCTCGACGAACGCATCGCAAACATATTCATCTCGGTGGGCATCCCCGCGCACATCAAGGGCTACCAATTCCTGCGCGAGGCAATCAAAATCACCATGGACGACCCCGAAATCATAGGCTCGATAACGAAGAAGCTCTATCCCTCCGTCGCCGCGACATTCAACACCACCGCCTCCAAGGTGGAGCGCGCGATAAGGCACGCCATCGATGTCGCGTGGAACAGGGGGAAAATCGAAAACATAAATCAGATTTTCGGCATGCGGGTGTACGCCGCAAACGAAAAGCCCACCAACGGCGAATTCATCGCGCTGATAGCGGACAAGATGTTGCTCGAAGGAGCATAGACCGCCCTCCCCTCGGCATCGGGCTTCCCGAAAGCCGAAAGCGCAGGCGCGGGCGCGCGCCTGCCGATTTGAAAAAAAGGCGTCAAACCGCCTGAGGCGCCCCCCCCTGCGCCCGCGGCAACTCAGTGCCGCGAAGATGATGTCGTCCCGAGCCGCACGCTCCCCCGTGCGGCTCGGGATTTTGAAAAACCCGCCAAAATGCGGGTTTTTCAATCTGTTTCGCCAAATAAAATCCTGTTTGTGATTTTCACCTCGGTCGAGCACCTTTTCATCGCCTCGGGAGCGTCGCCCGATTCGCTGGCGGAACGGCGCTTTCATCTCACTCCGCCACTTCGATGAGAAAGCTCACGGGGCGAAAACCGTCGTTGCAGGAAATCATTGCCGAGTGCGGATTTTTCATCCATCCGTCGAAAAAGTTTCCCTCCCCGCGGGCGAGTGCCTCAACAAATGGTTTCATGCTCTCCCACGCGCTGTCGCACAGCCCCTCGGGCTTGCTTCCGCCGCGCGAAAGAAACACCTCTCCCGACGACATATCGCACGCGTGCTCCAGCGGGTTTTCGTAAATACGGCTCAAATCCTCATGCCATACCTTGCGCATGACGGTAATCCTGCAATCCTTCATTGCCCATCACTTCCTTTTCAAGGGCTTTTCCGCCCTTCCGACGCGCTCACCGCGCCTTGACCCGACCTTAAATTGTTTGTCGCGTGTGCCCGCGTGTTACGCGCGCGTTCCGCCGACGCCGTAGATGCGGAGGAGAAGTATGACGGTCTTTGCGTCCTTGATTGTGCCGTCGCGCACCATTTCCAATGCCTCTGTGGGAGTGTACCACTCCACGGACAGAAATTCCCCGTCGTCGGGGTGCTCCCTGCCCCGTCGCACTCCCTCCGCTCTGTAAAGATACAACCTTTCGTTCGTGTATCCGGGCGTGGGATAGACCTCGCCGACAAACACGAATTTCTCTGCCGCAAGCCCCGTCTCCTCGGAGAGCTCGCGCTCCACGGTGCGGGCGGGGTCCTCTCCCTTTTCGAGCTTGCCCGCGGGGACTTCCAGGATTTCCTCCCCGTAGGGATACCTGAACTGCCTCACAAGGGCAATCCTCCCATCGCACTCGGCAATGACTGCCGCGCCGCCGGGATGTTCCACCATCTCGCGCACGCACGGCCTGCCGTCGGGGAGCTGAGCCGCGTCGCAACGCACCTGCAGAATCC
>USEV01000191.1 GCA_900553825.1 uncultured Eubacteriales bacterium | reverse complement strand
GAGCCTTATCGTCGGCAGCGTCAGATGTGTATAAGAGACAGGGATAAAGCGCGCTCTCGGCATCAAGGACTTCGGCAAGATATTCCCCGGGCACGGCGGCGTCATGGACAGGCTGGATTCCATAATGACAAACCTCGTCGTGCTCACGGTGGTGCTCACCGCGGTGTACGGCATATAGGGCGCGACACAAAGGAGAATCATGAGCGAAAAGAAAGTTTCGACAATAACCGTGCTGGGCAGCACGGGTTCGGTGGGCAGGCAGGTGCTTGCCGCCGTCGACCGTCACCCGGACCGCTTCAAGGTCGTGGGGCTTTCGGCTTTCACCAACGAAAAACTGCTGCGCGAGCAGATTGACAAATATTCCCCCAAACACTACTATTTCCCCGCCGGCGGCGTGGAAATTCAGAGCAGTCTTTTCGACTTTCTGGACGACGAAAAGTTTGCCTCGAAGTGCGTCGGAAGCCTTGAGGAGCTTGCGGAATTTCCCTCGGACATCGTCGTTTCGGCAGTCAGCGGCATCGCGGGACTGTGGGCGGCTGTCGCGACGCTCAAAAGGGGCGCGACGCTCGCCATCGCGAACAAGGAGACCATTGTCTGCGCAGGCAGACACCTCAAAGCGCTGGAAAAGAAATACGGCGGGAAAATTCTCCCCCTCGACACCGAGCACTCCGCAATCATGGACTGCCTTTCCGGCGTCGAACACAAGGACATCAAAAGCCTCATCCTCACGGCAAGCGGCGGCGCCTTGCGCGACATCGCAATAGAACGCCTGCCCAAGGTCACACCGAGGGAAGCGCTCAATCACCCCGTATGGAGCATGGGCAAAAAGGTCACAATAGATTCTGCCACACTTTTCAACAAGGGGCTCGAGGTCATTGAGGCGATGCGTCTTTTCGAGGTGCCGGCGGAAAAGGTCAGGGTCGTCATGCACCGCGAAAGCGTGATACACGGCATGGCGGAGCTGTGCGACGGGAGCGTCAGGGCGCTGCTCAGCGTGCCCAACATGGCGCTCGCAATCGAATCCGCGCTGTTTTATCCCAAAAAATCCGTCGGGGCAGTGGGTGAGCTCGACTTCGTCAAGCTCGGCACGATGGAGTTCGCCGCACCCGATTTCAACCGTTATCCGTGTCTGGAGCTCGCACTGCGGGCGGCAAAAGCGGGCGAGGGCGCGTGCATAGCGCTGTCCGCCGCGGACGAGGTGCTCGTGGAGGCGTTCCTCGCGGGAACGATAGGATTCACCGATATTGCAAACTACCTCAAAAAGGTTTTGCACAAGTACGAAAAAGTGGGCGATGTCGCCTTGGAGGATATTTTCGGCATAGACGCCGACGCCAGAAAATACACTTATTCCATAGGAGTGAAATAAAGTGTTTCTTTCGCTGATATCCGCCACGGCGGGTGAGGTGTTCACCTATATAGGCTACATTCTCCTCGCCGTTGTCGCCATCATGGTGATGATCGTCGTACACGAGCTCGGGCACTACCTTGCAGGCAAGCTGTTCAAGTTCAAAATCGACGAATTCGGCATAGGTTTCGGGCCTCCGATATTCAAAAGAGTTTCCAAAAAGACAGGAGAAAAGTTCACATTGCGCCCCATACCGCTGGGCGGCTTCTGCGCGTTCCACGGAGAGGACGAGGACGAGGGCGAAGACGAGGGCGCATACAACCGTCAGAAGCCCTGGAAAAGGCTGATTGTGCTTTTTTCGGGGGCTTTTTTCAACTTTCTGAGCGCGATTTTCATCATCACGATATACTTCACGGCATACGGACAAATCCTCCCCGTCGTCACCGACAGCTACGCCGTGAACGGCGTACAGAATGTCTTTGAAGCGGGCGATGTGCTCCTCGCCAAGGACGGATTGCAGATCAACATCATGACGCAGGACGATGTCACCGCCGTGTTCGACGGCGTGAAGACGGGCACGAAATTCAAAATCCTGCGCGACGGGAAATCCATGACCGTCACCGTCACCCTCGGCGACTACACCATAGGCGACGAATACCTCGAGGAGGGCGAGAGCCCCGACCGCTCGGGAGTGGGCGTGGTGTACGGCGTTCAGAATGTCAAACTGGGCTTTTTCCGCTCGCTCGGACGCTCGTTCGGCTTCTCCTTCTTCATCGTGTTCAAGATTCTTGCCTCGCTCGGAGCACTGCTGACGGGACAGATAGGCATAGAATCGGCAGGCGGCACAATCACCGTCATCATGACCATAGCCGAGGCTGGCACGGCGGGATTTTCCAACTTCCTGTATGTGATGGCAATCATTTCCGCAAACCTCGCCGTCATGAACCTGTTGCCCATCCCCGCGCTGGACGGCTCGAGAATGGTGTTCACGCTCATCGAAATGATATTCCGAAAACCCGTGCCCCGCAAAATCGAAGCGGTGATACACCTGTCTCTTATACACATCTGACGCTGCCGACGATAAG
>USEV01000190.1 GCA_900553825.1 uncultured Eubacteriales bacterium | reverse complement strand
GTGCGGTGGTGCTCGCTTCCGCGTTCGGCAATGTGGGCTTTTTCGGCGTGCCTGTGTTGCAGGTGCTGTTTCCGGGGGCTCACGAGGCCATAGCGTACTCCGCGGTGTTCATCGTGTCGCTCAACCTAATGGGTTGGACTGTCGGCTCCTATGTCCTCACGGGCGACCGCAAGCACATCAGCCTTAAACGCGCGCTCATCAACCCGCAGACCGTCACGCTCGTCATCTCCTTGCCGCTGTTTTTCGCGGGCGTCAGCTCCTCGAACCTTCCCGACGCCATCAACACCATCATCGGTTACCTCGCCGACATGACCGCGCCGCTTTGCATGATAATTCTCGGCATGCGCTTTGCCCTTGCACCCATCACGAAGCTGTTCACCGATTTCAGGGTGTATGTCGCGTCGGTGATAAAAATCGTCGTCTTTCCGTTGCTTGTCTACCTCGTGCTTTTGCCTTTCAGAATGGACGAAATGCTTCGCATATCTCTGGTGTTGCTCTCCGGTATGCCCGCGGCGACAATCATCCTCAATCTCGCCGAGATGTACGGCTCCGACCGCACCACCGCGGCGAACTGCATACTGATGTCCACCTTGCTCAGCATAATCACCATTCCCGTCATCCTTCTTCTGTTCTGAAAAGGAAATATTCCTTGTATTTTGCAAGTTCAGTTGATATAATGTTAGTATAAATCGGAGGTTTATATGGGCTTCATCAAGAAAAACTTACTCAAAGTCATAGATTGGACGGAGAGCGACAGCTCCACGATAGTCTATAAATTTCCCGTGCCCGACCGCTACGAGATAATGAAAGGCTCGCAGCTCGTGGTGCGCGAATCGCAGGCGGCGATTTTCATGACAGAAGGGCAGATCGCGGATGTCTTCACCGCGGGGACATGGGAGATCTCGCCCAACAACACGCCCGTGCTCAGCAAGCTCGGCGCGTGGAAGTACGGCTTCGACATGCCTGTGAAATCCGACATCTACTATGTCTCGCTCAAGCAGTTCATAGGCATGAAATGGGGCACGGCAAACCCCATCATGATGCGCGACAAGGACTTCGGCATGATAAGGGTCATGGGTCACGGCGAATACAGCTTCCATGTGTGCGACCCCGCCCTGTTCATGCGCGAGTGCTTCGGCACCATACATTCCGTGCGCACGGACGACATATCGGACTATCTCCGCAGCCTCGTCATAGCCGAACTCACCGACCTTCTCGGCGAGTGCCAGATTCCGGCGCTCGACCTTGCGGCGAACTATCTCGAGCTCGGCGACACGGCGCGTGACCACGCTTGCGCGCGTTTCGGCAAGCTCGGTCTTGCCGTCGACCAGATTGTCATCCGCAACCTCAAGCTCCCCGAGGCAGTCGAGAAGGCGATGGACCAGAGGACGACGCTCGGCGTGTTTGACGGCAAGATGGCGGAATACGCCCAGTACGAGTCGGTGCAGGCAATGCGCGATTCGGCAAAGAACCCCGGCGCAGGCGGAATGTTCGCGGCGGCGGGTCTCGGAATAGGGCTTGGCGCCAGGATGGCAAACCAGTTCGGCGAAGGGCTTGACGCCGCCGCCAAGAGCGGGTCGTCGGCTTCCGGCACCAAGTGCCCCAAGTGCGGCGCGGCAGTCTCCGCAAAGGCGAAATTCTGCCCCGAATGCGGTGAAAAGGTCATCGCGGCGGGCAGCACCGCGTGCCCCAAATGCGGTGCGGCGGTCTCCGCAAAGTCGAAGTTCTGCCCCGAGTGCGGAGCGGCAATGTCGGCGAAGTGCCCCAAGTGCGGCAAGGAGATAAAAGCCGGCGTGAAATTCTGCCCCGAATGCGGAGCGAAAATAAAGTGATTTGAGCGGGATTATGGCGGAAAACGAAGCGATTTCTGTTATCAAGTGTCAGGGTTGCGGTGCGGACATGGTGTTCGACCCGGCGCAGGGCAAGCTCTCTTGCCCCTATTGCGGCGGGACGCGCGACATCGAAAAGCGCATCAACTCCAAGCGCGACTTTCTCCTGGAGAGAGGGGAGTGCGTCGTCGACGCCGGCAGCTCGGAGTACGAGTGCCCGAACTGCGGCGGAAACATCGTGCTCGAAAACTTCGCCACCACGGAGGAATGCCCGTATTGCGGCGCAACGAACATCGTCAAGAAGGAGAGGCTCAAAGGGCTCAAACCCGACAGCATCCTGCCTTTCAGCGTGTCCCGCGACGCCGCTTATGCAAGCGGCAAGAAGTGGCTGAAACGCAGGTTGTACGCCCCCGGCAAGCTCAAGAAGAATTTCAAGGCGGAGCAGGTGAAGGGCATCTACGAGCCGTCTTTCGTGTTCGCTTCGGACACATCGTCCGCATACGACGGGCAACTGGGCGAGGATTACCAGGTCGCGGTCCGCGACGCTCGCGGAAATGTGCCTGTCTCTTATACACATCTCCGAGCCCACGAGACGTAGAGGAATCTCGT
>USEV01000189.1 GCA_900553825.1 uncultured Eubacteriales bacterium | reverse complement strand
AGACAGCGTCATGTAGTCGTCGGCACCCAGGCGGAAGCAATCGATTTTCTTGTCGATGTCGCTGAGCGCCGAGAGCACTATGACGGGCATGAGATACATCCTGCGTATCTCCTTCAACACCTCGACGCCCGAAAGGTTGCCGAGCATGAGGTCAAGGATGACGATGTCGTAGTAGGTCTTTTCGACGAACTGCAACGCCTTTTCACCCGAAAGAGCGATGTCGACATCGCCTATCGAGCTCAATGCGGTCGACAGAATTTTGGCAAGTTTTTCATCGTCTTCGACAACAAGCAATCTCATAAAATCTCCCGTGTCGCAAGTTAAAGCAACATTGCAACAACATTAAATTTTGCAACTCCTTGCAAATATAAGTCTAGTTCAATGCGGCGTAGAAGTCAACATACAACAAAAAGACAGGAAAATGTATTATGAATTTAATTTTCAGTTAAGCGGATTTCGCGGCTGCTTGTTGTCGCGGTATGCCGTGATTTCGGCGCGCAACCGCATTGACTAACGCCGCACCCGAGGCGGCAAAAAATTCGACACTATATCCCATATAAAAAGGCGGGCAAATCGTGCCCGCCCTTTCGGATGTCATTTTTCCTGCTCGTCTCCTTCGGGAGGGGCGGCAGGCGCATATCTCGTGTTGTAGCCCGCGTTCGAATCCGGGCGCAACGCGTTCGGGAAAATGATGTCGTTTTTGATGTCCTGCACAATCTTTTGCAGTTCGTTCGCAACGCTGTACGGGTCAGTGATGTCGTAAAGTACAGCCTTCTGCGTCTCCGCGGTGATGTAGATGTCGCCAACCTTCGTCAGCCTGTCGGTGACCCCGACGCGCACGCGCACATTGGTGACTTCCGTGAAATACAGGAATTTGAGGTCGACAATGACGCCGCTTCGGATGATTATCCTCTTGTCCGTGACGGCGTAGCGGATGTTTTTGAGCTCGATGACGGCGCGGATTATGTTCGCAATCCATATCCACACCGGTGCGAGGTGGATGACGAAAAAGAGGTACACAAACCACGGCACCCCGTCAACCTGCGTCGCAAGCACCCAGATGCAGACCGAGTCGAAGACAATCCATAGCAAGACGATTGGCAACATCCTGAATACGGCGGCGAGGATGTAGGACAGGCGTTTGGGCTTGCCCTCCCAAAGGATGTTTTCCCCCTCCTGGACCATATCCGAAATGGTGTTGCGATACATCGCGTTTTCGGCAAAATATTTTTTCTTCTCTTCCATTTTCAACGCTCCCGAGCAGTTGCCTGACTCTATTGTAACAGAAAATCCGCGAAAATCAACCCGTGCGGAGCAGCGCGCACAAACTCATCCGTGCCCGGGCGAAATTCCGCCGCGTTCTTTGTTGCAGGAGTTTTGTGCCCCCCTGTACAACTGCCCGTCATGAAAAAGCGCAAATGCGGGAAAAGAGTGCGGGTGAGGCACTTAAGCAATCAGAAAAATTTGAAAGTTACGACAAGAGATAAAAAAAGAAAACACCGCTTTACTCGCGGTGCTTCGGATTTCGGTATCCGGGTATTGATTCAATTGTCGTGTATGCCGTGATGTTTGGCTTTGAGTCGGGATACGGCACGCGCCAGCCTTGCCTGAGCCGCGATGTGCTCCTGTCTGCTCTGCTTCTGGAGCAGCTGCTCCCTTGCTTCCTCGGCGGCGCGCCTTGCGCGGTTTTCGTCAATCTCGTCGGGCGATTCCGCAGTGTCGACGAGCACGAGAACCTCGCCCTTTTCAACCTTGATTATCCCCTCGGAAACGGCGGCAATCACGGGCTCGTCGCTGTCGGGGGCGGTGAAGGTTATCTCCCCCGGGACGATTGCCGCGATGTAGTCGCTGTGGTGCGCCAGGACGCCGTACTGTCCCGACGGAGTCGGCACGACGAGCGAAACGCAATCCCCGTCGTAAAAGGGGCGGTCGGCTGCCAGAATATGAAGACGGAATGTTTCCTTGCTCATACTGTTTCGAGGAGGGTTTTAGCCTTTTCCACCACTTCGTCAATCGTTCCGACATTGTAAAATGCCGCTTCGGGATATTCGTCCATCTTGCCGTCCAGGATTGCGGCAAAGCCTCGGACGGTTTCCTCAAGGGGCACATAGCGTCCCTGATTGCCCGAAAACTTCTCCGCGACAAAGAACGGTTGCGAGAGGAAGTGCTGCAATCTGCGAGCACGCGCGACCACGAGCTTGTCCTCCTCGCCCAGTTCGTCGATGCCGAGAATTGCTATGATGTCCTGAATTTCCTTGTACTTCTGCAAGACCTCCTGTACGCCGCGTGCGACGCGGTAATGCTCCTTGCCCACAATCTCTTCGGAGAGTATGCGTGAGGAGGAGGCGAGGGGGTCGACCGCGGGATAAATGCCCTGTTCGGCAATCTTTCTCGAAAGCACCGTCGTGGCGTCCAGGTGCGTGAATGTCTGTCTCTTATACACAT
>USEV01000188.1 GCA_900553825.1 uncultured Eubacteriales bacterium | reverse complement strand
CCTCTACGTCTCGTGGGCTCGGAGATGTGTATAAGAGACAGGTATGAACGTGTAAATAATCGGCATTTCCAGGTCTTCCGACGACATCCGCACAATCATCATCGCCATTGAGGACAGAAAAGACAGCGCGGCGAGGACAAAAGCGAAAGTCGCCCAGACCGTGTATGCTTTTTTCTTCTTTCTGATGTTCTTGCCGATTTTCTGCACCGCATAGACGGCAGGAACGCCGTTCGTCGTCACTTTCATAGGATCGTTCTCCTTTTTGACAGGATATCATATTTTCCTCTTCTTCGCAACCTGCACTTCATTCCCGCTCCCCTTTTCGCGCGTGTCCTGCGCCACGGGTATGTTTCTGAAAAATTCCGCGCAGAATTATCCCCAAGGGGATATTGTCGCCGCTTTTACTCCCTTGGGGCTAAACTTTTACAAACACGGAGGCGGCTATGCAAAGCAACATACAAATTCAGGTGGCGGCGCGCATAAAAGAACTGATGAAGGAAAACAATCTCAATCAGGTGGGGCTTGCCGCAAAAACGGGCATAAAGCAGAACACGATATCGGCGTGGCTGCTCGAAAAAAAGGAGCCGAGCATAAGAAGCCTGTGGCTGCTCGCCGACTATTTCAACGTGGACATCGACTATCTGGTGGGCAGAAAGGACTACTGATTTTTCAGTGCCGCTCTTTGGGCAGCACATCGCACTTGTCGCAGTTGCGCATCACGAAAAGCAAAGCGGACAATTCGTCGCAAAGCGCATCCGGCGCGGCGGCCACGGGCTGATATGCGCCCGACTGTTTCACGCGGCGGAATGAAAAACAGACGGAAAAAGTGAACGCGGGCTTCCCGCCTGCAAGCACTCTCCTCCCCTCCTCCCTGCCCCTCTCCGCAGCACGGAGGATGTCCTGCGGACACGGACTGACCGTACACGGTGCGCCTTTTCGGGCGCATTTTTCATTTTGCAGAAGAGAGGCAAAAACATTGACCTCGGGCTGCCGCGGGCATATCATAATAAACGCGAGCTTGTTTTAAGGGCAGCGGAGGAAAAAGATGAAAAAACCGCTTGCATTGCTTTTGTTATTCCTGCTCGGGCTGTCGCTCGCGGTCCTCGCCGCCTGCGACGACGCGACGCCCGAACACACACACGGGTACACCCTCGGATGCACCGTGCTCGAAGACGAACACGACATCAGCCTGAGTTACGCCTGCGAATGCGGCGACAGCGCCGTGTCCTCACTCGCCGTCAGGCTCACGGGACGGACGGGCGTCGCGGAAACGGTGCAGCCCGACGAGGACGGCATTGCGGACTGCTCCGCATTCGACGGCGAATTTTCCGTGGAAATTCTGCTCGGCGACACCGTGCTTTACGAAACTTCCGCGGTTTTCGCCCCCGTCGATTACTACAAACCCGTCGACGGCTACGAATATACGGAGGGCGACGAGATAATCAAAATCGAATACTGTTCTTCCGTCGCGGGCGCGTACAAGCACGCGAATGTAATCCTTCCTCCCGAATACGACCCCGAAAAAGACTATCCCGTGCTCTATCTGCTCCACGGACTGCAATGCGACGAGGACGCGTGGACGGAAGGGGTGTCCGGCTTTGCAATGGGCGCGCAGTACACCGTGCAGAACGCGCACTATTTCGGCGGCGTGCCCGAAATGATTGTCGTGTGCGTCAACAGCCTTGTCAATGCGACGGAAACGGAACCCGAATGGACGATGTTTCCGCCCTCCGCGCCGCCCGAACTTGCCGCAACCTACGACCTGACGGGGCGGGATATCGTCGAATGCCTTATGCCTTATGTCAACGAGCACTACTCCACTCTCACGGACAAGGACAACACGGCGATAGCGGGCTTTTCGATGGGCGGCCGCGAAGCGCTGCTCACGGCGTTTGCCTATCAGGACGTGTTCGGCTATGTCGGCGCGTTTTCCTCCGCCTCTTTCGGTGAAAACGTCATATCGTCGTCCGACTATGTCCCCGACTTCGCGCTCGACGAGGGCTCCGACGGCTTCCGTTACATTCAGATAACCGTCAGCCGTTTCGATACGCTGGCGGGGGTCAGCGCCAATATCCACGAAAAACTCGACGCGATAGGCGTCGAACACACCTACGAAATAAAGTCCGCGCTAATCGGACACTCCCCGAGCGTCTGGCGTCCCGCGCTCAACACTTTCGTGCACAACATTTTCGTCTGACAATCGGCGGCGAACAGCACATCAAAAAAACGAAACCCACCAAACGGCGGGTTTTTCGTTGCATTGTCGTTAAGCAAACTGCGTTTTGTGTCGTTTTGCCGCTTTGAGCGCAGCTTTGACGCCGAATCCGCCGAGCTTTGCAAAATAAATTATCTCTCTCCACATCCCGTACTGCGTCGAGAACGGACAGGATGCGTCCGTGCCCATTCCGACCGTTATGCCCGCCGCATATGCGTCTTTCACGCACTGCGTCATACCGTCCAGCAC
>USEV01000187.1 GCA_900553825.1 uncultured Eubacteriales bacterium | reverse complement strand
ATGTGTATAAGAGACAGGTGGACTACCAGGTGCTCAAAAACCGTCTGGTCAAGCGTGCGTTCAACGATCTCGGTTACACCTGCTTCGACGAAGCCCTCAACGGCCCCACCGCAGTCGCGTTTTCCGACAGCGATGCGGTCATGCCCGCAAAAGTTGTCGTCGACAACATCAAAAAGCTCAACAAGATGAAGACCAAGTGCGGCATGGTCGAGGGTGAGTTCATGGACGAGAGCGGCATCAAGGCAGTCGCGTCCATTCCGTCGAAAGAGGTTCTCATTGCGAAGATGCTCGGCAGCATGCAGTCGCCCATCACGGGTCTTGCTATCTGCCTCAACAAGATCGCAGAGAAGATGGAGCAAGGTGCGTAATAAAGCCGCGTGAGCGGATCCTGCCGCACGGGCGGCTAAAACAATAAAACAATTTACGGAGAATAAAAAAATGGCAGATCTTCAGAAACTTATGGAAGAAATCAAGAGCATGACCGTTCTCGAGCTCGCAAAGTTCGTCAAGGAGCTGGAAGAGGAGTTCGGTGTCAGCGCGGCGGCACCCGTTGCAGTCGTGGCAGGCGGCGCGGCCGAGGCTGCTCCCGCAGAGGAAGAGAAGACCGAGTTCGATGTCATCCTGAAGGAAGTCGGTCCCAACAAGGTCCAGGTCATCAAGGTCGTCAAGGACGCAACCGGTCTCGGTCTTGTCGAGGCGAAGGGCGTTGTCGACGGTGCACCCAAGGCTGTCAAAGAGGGTATGCCCAAGGAAGCGGCGGAAGCTCTCGTTGCAAAGTTCAAGGAAGTCGGTGCGGTTGCCGAACTCAAGTAATTGAAGTTCGTCCGGAGCGCGGCGTCTGCCGTGCCCCGTTTTGTCACAAAGGGCGCGGAATACGACTTAAGGCCGTCCGCGCCCTTTTGATTGAAAACGCATTTTTTGTGTCTTGAAGACATTTTCGTCCGCTTTTGCAAATCTGCGCACGAAACCACAAAAGACAAGGGGAAAGATTATGAGAAAAGTTTTTTCGGCAAATTTTGCCAAAGTCGCGGTCATTGCCGTCGCGCTCGCTGTCGCCGCCACCTGCACCGTCGCGGGCACTCTCGCGGCGTTCAGTGCCACCTACACATGGAATGCCGAGACCGCAACCGGCAGCGCTTACAGCGACACCGACTACTCCCTCGACCTCTTCGGAGGCAGGACGATTATGCCCGGTGATTCCGGCAGCGCCGTGCTCGGCGGACCCGATTTCGGCGACAGCGTCGTCGAGTGGAGCCTGTCCGTCGGGGGCGTGGGCGACAAGAGCGTGCCCGTCGTGTTCTATGTCAAGGACGCGGAAGGGAATTTGTATCAGAATTCATTCTATTCGTCGTACGCGTTTTCCGAGGGGCTTTCGGCGTCATGGATTGACTGCGAGGGCAAAGGAATTTCCCTCGGCAGTGTGGACGACAACCCCATTTCCATCGCGAGCCATCTGGGCGTGGGGCGCACCCTGTGCTGGGTGTGGCCGAAGGCGTTTTATACTTCCGACGCCCTCGAAGAGGAGCTCACGGACGAACAGACCGAGGCGTATTCCGACTACTGCGCAAGCGTGATGAGCGCGGAATACGGCTTCACCACCGCGCACGCGGAAACACTCAACGCAGTCAACGCGCAGGCATTCGTCGTGAGCACGGACGGCGATGTCCTGAACGCGGTCTCGGGTGCGCTGTCCGGCTTTTCCGTGCGGGACGGGCTTTTTGTCATGCACGAGCGCACCGTCAATGCCGAGCAGTCGGGCAACTTCTTCGTGCCCGATCACGCCTTCGAATTGTCCGCGGACAGTGCGGTGTGGGTATTGGTGTCCGAAAAATCGGCAACCGCGGCGGCATCGACCGAGAAAACTCTGCAGGAAAACGGCATAAGTTTCGAAAAAGGCGACCTTTACAAATTTTCGGATTACAATTTACCCGAAAGCGGTACGGTTGACATCACCGCGACGCCGAATGCCGAGGGCAACCGCAGGTTGTACAGAATTTTCCCCTCCGCAAGCGGCGGCATGAGCGCGAAAATCAGCGTCACAGTCACCGCCGTGGTCGGTTGGTAATCCTTTGAAAGCGAAAATCGGAGAACGGGGTGTTTTCCCCGTCGTGGCGTGGATATTGTGCGCCATGGGGCTCATCGCGCTTGCGATGTGTCTTGTGGTGCTCGTGTCCACTGCAATAAAAGGTCATCCGGGAGTGGGTGACGAGGGTTGCTTTTTGTGCCAGTCCGAGGCGTCCGCGGGCATTGTGCCCGAGGACAGCCTCGTGATTTTCGAGGAATGCGACCTGCACGCCGTCGGCGAGGGCTCTGCGTTGGTCTACCGCGCTCCCGCAGGCATAAGCCTGGGCAGACTCTACAAGACATCCAACGACTATGCGGCGATAATCGGTGCCGACGCCGACACGGTGACCGTCGTGCCGTCCTCCGCCGTGCTCGGTGTGGCGGTGCGTTACAATGTCTGTCT
>USEV01000186.1 GCA_900553825.1 uncultured Eubacteriales bacterium | reverse complement strand
ACGAGATTCCTCTACGTCTCGTGGGCTCGGAGATGTGTATAAGAGACAGAATCCGTTCCATGCTCGCGTACGAATACGAATATCTGCCCGACATCAACGCCATCCTCGACATCGTCATGGACAGCCTGCTCTTCGACCTGATGGGCTACTTCCAGGACCTCATCGCCGACTACCGCACCAAGCTTGCGGAGTTCGCGGAGGAGCTCGACGCGGCGTTCACGGACATGAAGACGGCGTTCATCGCCACCATGACATCATTCTGACAGTTCCTTCTTTATACCCTCCCTTCTTCTGTAAAGCGCACCGCTCGGGTGCGCTTTACTTTTGCACACGCACCGAGGCACCGCACCGAGACAGGGCGCCGAGACGCCGCACCGAGGCAGGGCATTCGCGCGCTCGCGCGTGCGCGCACTATGCGCCGCGCCGCGCGCCGTGCGTTCAATATATCTTCGATATTTTCGCCCCGAAAAGGCGCGCCGAGAACTCCGCCCCGCGCCGCCCGAAAGCGCGTTCGGAAAAATTTTTCCGAAATGTTGGCAAAAAGGCGCCGACGGTTGTTTTACTTGTGAATAACCAAGGAGGTTACATTCTCATGAAGAAAATCATCATTGCGTCTATACTCGCTCTCGTGCTGTGCGTAGGTGCTTTCGCGCTGGTCGCTTGCAACGACACCGAAGTCAAGCCCGAAGCCGTCACCGAGGCAGATGTGCAGACGATGGGTTACACCGTGGCGTCCGCCGCGACCATGCTCGATGTCACGGGCTCCGTCGGCAGCTCCGCCTTTGCGGGCACCGCGTCCGACGAAGTCGTCCCCGAGAAGTTCTGGGAACAGCTGGATATGTTCGAACAGTTCATCGACCGCACCGATGTGCAGGTTGAGGCAGGCGCGTCCGACCGTGACGGATTCGAGTTCATGGTCACCGTCACCACCGCGAACATCGCGGGCGAGGCGCGCGTCTACACCTTCTACTACAACACCGTCGCGGCAAGCGAGGTCACCGAGGACACCGCCGATGTCGACATCGCCATCAAAGGCGTGCTTGACCTCAACGGCAGAGAGTACGAGATTTCGGGCGCTTTCACCCTGGACGAGGAGAACGCCGACAACGGTCACCTCTTCAACTTCTCCATCTCCGACGCGAACGGCAATTCCATCTCGGTGAAAGAGGAGCACACCCTTGTCGACGGCAAATTCGGCGAGAAGTTCGTCTACACCTTCGCACCCGTTTCCGAATACATCCCCGACTACACCTTCTCGCTCTCCTTCGAGCAGAACGGCGCGGCGGGCGAGACCCTGGTTGTGGAATCCGTCCTCAGCGACATCGTGACCACCGTGCGCTACACCAGGGAGTACGACGAAGAGACCGGCGAGTTCTACCTCAATGTCAATGTCAAGGCGGTGAACTTCATCGGTGCGGACATCGAAGTGCGCTACGAGAAGAATGACGACGGCACATATTCGCGCGAGATCAGCGTCAGCGCGGACATCGACATCGGCGGCCTCGACGACCTGTTCTGAGCCCGGAAAACAAAATCAGGAAGAAGGTTTTTGCTCTCCCACACTTCTTCCGTCAAGAGCGGTGCCAACGCGCCGCTCTTTTTGTTTGTCGGGCGTTGATTAAAATGAGGCTGAGATTAGGTTAACCGAACAGATGTTGCGCTGTTCGCTGTTGACAGGCGCATGGCTCGGTGGTATCATTTTTTTATCGAGCATACGCTTGAGAGGGAAATTTATGAGTAACGATTATGTGCTTGCAATCGACTTCGGCACACAGAGTGTCCGCGCGATTATTCTCAACGACCGCGGCATGGAAATCTGCAAAGCCAAAGTGCCTTTCACACCCTATTTTTCGCTGAACAGCGGTTGGGCGGAACAACACCCCGAAATCTACTGGGACAACCTTGTCAAGGCAATTCACAGGCTCAAGGAGGAATACCCTCTCGGGTTTGAGCGTATCGTCGCGGTGGGCGTCACCACAATCCGCGACACCATCACATTCGTCGACAAGGACAACAAAGTCCTGCGCCCCTTCCTGGTGTGGCTGGACGAGAGAGAGTGCTCGCGCGTGGAGGAAGTGATACCCTTCTCGCAGAAGATTCTGCTCCGCCTCGTCAAGATGTACGAGCCCTACTGCGGCATACGGAAGGTCACCAAGATGAACTGGGTACACGAGAACGAGCCAGACATCTGGAACAACACGCACAAGATAATTCAGCTTTCGGGTTACATAAACTACAGGCTGACGGGCAAACTGCTCGACAGCATGGCGTCGCAGATAGGACATCTGCCGTTTGACTACAAGCACCAGCGCTGGCAGACGAAGAAGGTCATCAACACCTATCTCACCGACGCGGGCGCGGACAAGATGATAGACATCGTCGACCCCACCGCCATCATCGGCACCATCACGAGGAAGGCGGCGGAGGAAACGGGGCTCAAAGAGGGTCTCCCCGTCGTGGCGTGCGGCTCGGACA
>USEV01000185.1 GCA_900553825.1 uncultured Eubacteriales bacterium | reverse complement strand
GAGCCTTATCGTCGGCAGCGTCAGATGTGTATAAGAGACAGTGCGTACCGTTATTGAAGATATCGGCGGTGGTATTCCAAATGGCAAGAAATTTAAAGCAGCTCAGACCGGTGGACCATCCGGCGGATGTATCCCGGCAGAGCATTTTGATATCCCGATCGATTACGACAACCTCATCTCCATCGGCTCCATGATGGGCTCGGGCGGTATGATTGTCATGGACGAGGACAACTGCATGGTCGACATCGCAAAATTCTTCCTCGAATTCACCGTGGACGAAAGCTGCGGCAAGTGCACCCCCTGCCGTATCGGCAACCGCAGACTCCTCGAATATCTCGACAAAATCACTTCGGGCAAAGCCACCATGCAGGACCTCGAAGACATGGAGAAGCTTTGCTACTACATCAAGGCAAACTCCCTCTGCGGCCTCGGTCAGACGGCTCCCAACCCCGTGCTTTCGACTCTGCGTTACTTCCGCGACGAGTACATCGCGCATGTGGTCGACAAGAAGTGCCCCTGCCATGTCTGCAAAGGACTGGTGCGCTACACAATCACCGACGCGTGCAAGGGCTGCTCGGCGTGCGCGAGAAAGTGCCCCGTCGGCGCAATCTCGGGGGAGATCAAGTCCAAGTTCACAATCGACCCCATGAAGTGCATCAAGTGCGGCGTGTGCGTCGAAACCTGCCGCTTCAATGCCATCGTGAAGAAATAAGGAGTGAGTCATGGGAAAAGTCAATCTTAAAATAAACAATATACCCGTAAGCGTGGAAGAGGGTTCCACCATTCTCGAAGCGGCAAAAGTCGCCGGGGTGAAGATTCCCACGCTTTGTTATCTCAAAGACATCAACGCAATCGGCGCCTGCCGCGTGTGCGTGTGCGAAGTCAAGGGCGCGAGGAGCCTCGTCGCTTCCTGCGTGTATCCCGTCAGCGAGGGCATGGAAGTGTTCACCAACACCCCCAAGGTCATGGAGAGCAGAAAGACGACCGTCGAGCTCATCCTCTCCGACCACGACCAGGATTGCCTGAGCTGCGCACGCAACAACAACTGCGAGCTTCAGAAGCTCTCGCTCGAGCTCGGTTGCGACGGTCACAAGTACAGCGGCGTCAAGAGCAAGTATGTGCTTGACACCTCCACGCCCTACATCGTGCGCGACAACAACAAGTGCGTGCTTTGCAGAAGGTGCGTCGCGGCGTGCGCGCAGTATCAGTCCATCGGCGTCATAGGCGCGAATGCGAGAGGCTTCGACACCCACATCGGTTGCGCCTTCGAAAAGACTCTCTCCGAAGTTCCCTGCGTGGGTTGCGGACAGTGCATAGCCGTCTGCCCCGTCGGTGCACTCACCGAGAGAGAGGAAGTCGACGATGTCCTCGCCGCGCTTGCAGACACCTCCAAGCATGTGGTCGTCGGCGTCGCGCCCTCCGTCCGCGTCGGTCTCGGCGAAGAGTTCGGCTATCCCATCGGCACCAATGTCGAGGGCAAGATGGTCGCCGCTCTCCGCAGAATGGGCTTCGCCAATGTGTTCGATGTGGACTTCGCGGCGGACCTCACCATCATGGAAGAGGGCACGGAGTTCCTGAACCGCCTGAAGAACGGCGGCAAGCTCCCCATGCTCACCAGCTGCTCGCCCGCATGGATAAAGTTCTGCGAGCACTATTTCCCCGACCTCCTCGGCAACCTCTCCACCTGCAAGTCGCCTCAGCAGATGTTCGGTGCGGTCGTCAAGACCTATTATGCCGAAAAGATGGGTTGGGCAGCAGAAGATGTCGTCGTCGTCTCCGTCATGCCTTGCACGGCGAAGAAGTTTGAGAAGGGCAGACCCCGCCAGAGCGCGGCAGGCGTGCCCGACATCGACATCGCAATCACCACCCGCGAGCTCGCAAAGCTCATCAAGCGTTGCGGCATCATCTTCAACGAGCTCCCCGACGAGCAGTTTGACGCGCCCCTCGGCATCTCCACCGGCGCGGGCCTCATCTTCGGCGCAACGGGCGGCGTCATGGAAGCAGCCCTCCGCACCGTCTACGAGGTCGTGGCAGGCAAGGAAGCACCCTCTCTCGACTTCAAGGAGGTCAGAGGCACCCAGGGCATCAAGGAAGCCAAGTACAACATCGCGGGCACCGAAGTCAAAGTGGCGGTTGCAAGCGGTCTCGCCAACGCGCGCAAGATCATGGACGACATCCGCGCAGGCAAAGCCGACTACCACTTCATCGAGATCATGTCCTGCCCCGGCGGTTGCGTCAACGGCGGCGGTCAGCCCATCAAGAGCGCGTATGTCAGGAACAACTACGATGTCAAGGCGTTGCGTGCGGGTGCAATCTACGACGCGGACAAGAGCATGAAACTGCGTAAATCCCACGAGAACCCCGCCGTCAAGGCACTTTACGACGAGTATCTCGGCAAGCCCAACAGCCACCTTGCACACGAGCTGTTGCACACGGTGTACGCACCCCGCAACAACTACCTGTCTCTTATACACATCTGACGCTGCCG
>USEV01000184.1 GCA_900553825.1 uncultured Eubacteriales bacterium | reverse complement strand
GTGGACGGCAACCCCGACTTCATCGAAAACACCCTGACCGTCCGTGACGGTGCAACCCTGACGGTCGAAGGCGCGGTGATAGTCAGCGGCGTCCTCGGACAAGAAAAGCTCGGGCTTTCGGGGCACACCTCCGGCAAGCACAGCGTGCTCGCGCTCGAAGACGGCGCGGCGGCGGTGGTGAGGAACGGCGGCGTGCTGGATGTCCGCGGCTATGTCACGGGCGAGGGCAGTCTGTCCCTGCTCGACGGCTCCTCCGCATACATCCCCTTCGTGGTCTACGACTATTGCGGGGGCTCCAACAGCGCAATCTGCTACCTGCACGGCGAGATCACGCCCTTCAACCTCTTTGACCTCTTCTACAACCTGCAGGCGGACACCGTGGTGAAGAGCGGCGCGAGCGTGACGAGCTATCTCGACCTGTACGCGAGCAACACCCACAACACTTCGCAGGCACAGCTTGCCGGGGCGGACGGTGAGGGCTTCTTCATCATGGGCGACGATGCCGAGCTCCGCGTTTCCTTTGAAAGAAACGACGACTTCGCCTCCGCGAGCGGCAGGAACACGATTTCCATGACGGGCGATATCCTCTTCGGCGACATCTCGGTCAAGGTCATGTTCACCATGGAAGTTTCGCTCTCGTCGGTGCGCGTTCCCTTCTCGCAGAGGATGGACATCCGCGTGGGCGACGGCGTCACCCCGACAACGCTCACGATTCCGCACGACATCAAGCTGCTCCCCGGCGCGAACTTCGTCGTCGAAAAGAACGCGGATGTCAAGCTCACGGGCAGCATGATCGTGTACAGCGAGATGAATCACGAAAAGTTCCTGGCGGACATGGCGTATCCCGAAGCCGATGCGGGCGTGTTTGAGCTCAAGGGCACGCTGGAAATCGCCGACGGCGCGGCATTCGGCGGCAAGATTACCGCCGGTGCGGACGGGGCAAAGGTGGTGACTGCCGCAACTTCTGTCATGAGCGTGAACAGCACCGAGGGCGACTGCGGCGGCACGCAATCGATCGGCGGCACATTCTACAAGCGTTTCGACATCACGGAGGCGGCGCGCTTTGACGACGGCGTGCTCTCCGAGAGCGCGGACACCGAGAAAACGGATGCGGAGAACAAAAATTACGCCTGGGTGGAGCACCTGCGCGTCTACACCTCCGCAAGCCCGTTGCAGGCGGGGAAGACCTACACCTACTCCTCCGCGGGCTGGAGCGACTGAGAGGGGGGCCATAGCGCCCGAAACTCAAGGGACAAAATCCCCGCCGCTTGCGGCGGGGATTTTTCTGCACTGCGTGTCACGCGCCGTTCGACGGTGTGAATGCGGGCGCGTGCGCGGCAAAGCAGGCGGTGCGGGCGGGGCGGAATCCTCCCGTCCCCGTCGCACGCGGCGCACCGAAATCGCGTTGTCCGAGGGGCTGTTCCAAATTCCCTCTTGAAAAATTGGGCTTTTGCGGTTATCATTAGTGTATGTAAACACGCTCTTTCGCGCATTCGAGCGCGCGAGCGGGCAGGGGAGGTAATATGGTTCTCAACACTTTGAGCGCATTCAGCCCCAACAGCTGGCTGATGTATGTGCTGTACGCCGGCGTGGTCGTCATTGTCGTCGCCATGTCGGTTTACTACATCATCAGGTCGGTTCGCAGGGCAAAGCAGCTCGGTATGGACATGGGCAAGATCAAGAAAGTCGTCACCACATCGGCGACTTTTTCCATTTTGCCCGCAATCGGTATCGGCATCGGCGTTGTCACGCTCATCGGCTCGATAGGCATCGCATTGCCGTCGATACGCCTTTCCGTCATAGGCTCGTTGCAGTATGAGACCATGATGGCGGACGGCGCGGCAACCGCACTCGCGGGCAGCATGACGGACCTCATCGCAAAGGGCGTCACCGCAAAGGACTTCGTCACCATCGCGACGGTCATGACGATCCCCATCGTCACGGGGCCGTTGCTGGTGCTCGTCGCGTACAGGCGCTTCCAGCCCAAGGTGCAGATGCTCTCCGCCACCACCTCCAACAAGGGCGGCGTCAGCATCAACATCGGCGACCTCATGTTCCAGGTCGTGTTCATCGGCATGATCCTCGGTTACCTCGCGATGAGCGTCACCGAGATCGCAACCGGCGCCGTATATGTGGACGCGTACTACAACTTCATCGCAATCGTCGTCGCCGCCATCTGCATGTATGTGTTCGAGCTGCTCATCAACAAGGCGGGGCAGAAGTGGCTTGACAGCTTCTCCACCGCGTTCAGTATGCTGATTGCAATGGCGGTCGTCGCCGTCATCAGCTACTTCTCCTACGACAAGGGCTGGCCGCTTGTTCCCGACGCCGAAGAGACAGAGGCAGTGGTCAAAGCCGTGATGTCGTCGCTGGTTATGTGAGGAGGTGCGACATGAAAAAGAAGCTTACTCTCGCAGACCAAAACGCAAGACTTCACCTCATCGGCAGGCTCTGGATGGGCTTTGCGATGCTGTATCTGTCTCTTATACACATCTCCGAGCCCA
>USEV01000183.1 GCA_900553825.1 uncultured Eubacteriales bacterium | reverse complement strand
GGCTCGGAGATGTGTATAAGAGACAGGACGAGGGGCGCGCCCGCCGACTTTTGCGCGGCGTACTTGCGCACATCCTCGTTGCCCTTTATGGAGCCGCCCTTGCCCGCTATGCGGCAGGGACCGCCGATGCAGGCGTATTCGCAGCAGTTCATTTCGAGGAACAGCCCGTTCAGGGAATCGATTTCCTCCAGCACCTCGGCACAGCGTTTGACGCCGTCCACCGCCACATATTCGTATCCGGCGGGGAGCGTTTCAAACGACTTGATTATGCCGCGGGGGATGGGGTAATACCTCGCGCGGTTGGAGGCTTCTTCGCCCTCGGGTTTGACCTCGATTTTGCTCAAATCGATGTTTTTGTGCGCAAAAAGCTCCGCTAAATCCTCGAATGTGAGGACGGCGTCGATTATTCCGCTTTCCGCCGCTTCGCGCTTTTTTGCGATGCACGGCCCGATGAAGACAATCGCCGCGTCGGGGAAACGCTTTTTGAGCATCCGTGCGTGAGCGACCATGGGAGAGGGCACGGGAGCCAGATACTTCAGTGCCTGCGGGTAGTAAAGCTGTATCATCCTGTTGACGGCGGGGCAGGCGGAAGTGATGAAGTTCTTGTACTCGCCGGTCTGCAGCAGGCGGGCGTATTCCTCCGTGACCGCCTTTGCGCCCACGGCGGTTTCCTCGATGAAGCAGAAGCCGATTTCGCGCAGGGCGGCGACGACCTTCTCGGGGTCGTCGGCGGGGAATCCCGAAACGAACGAGGGGGCGAGGCTGGCTATCACGCACCGTTTTTCCCTGTTGGCGAGCAGAGTTTCCACGGAGCGGAGCTCGCTGTGCACCTCCTTTGCGTTCTGCGGGCAGACGAGGGTGCACTTGCCGCAGAGTATGCAGCGCTCCTCGATGATTTTCGCCTGGTGATTTTCGTAGCGAATTGCTTTGACGGGGCACTCGCGCAGGCACTTGAAGCAGTCCTTGCACTTTGCGTCCTTGAAGTCAAGGTATGGCGTGGCGGGCATATCCGTTCTCTCCTATACGGTTAAACGCCGCCGCATGAGCGGCGGCGAAACATCATTTTGCCTTTTTTGCTATGACATCTGTGAACAGGTCCAGCACCGCTTCGGGTTTGACCGCGTAGTACTCGCCGTCCACGGTGACGCTCACGCCGTCCGAGCCGCACTTTCCCATGCAGAATGTCCCCGAAAGCTCGACGCTTTCGTCAAGCCCGTTCTTGTTGATGAGGTACTGGAGTTCCTCCACTACCTGTCTTGACCCTTTGAGGTGGCAGGAGCTGCCAATGCAAACCGTAACTTTAACCATAATTTCCTCTTTTCGGTTTTACTCGTAGTCCACGACATCCACCCAGTGGAGCAGGAACTCGCGTTCTTCTTTCTTGCCCTTGACAAGTTGCGATGCGGCGACGATGGGAATCCACTTCTGCACATACTGTTTCGCGGTGTCGCTCTTGAGGCAGAACAGGTCCAGATACTTCTCCGCGGTGGAGATGTCGCCCGCCAGCCAGAACAGCAGATATGTGCGCGCCACATCGGCGGAGGCGTTGCCCTGAGTCGCGTGCGACCAGTCGATGACATAGGGCTTGCCGTCCTCGTCGGAGATGATGACATTGCTGGGGTTGAAGTCGCCGTGGCACACCTTGCTGTGCTTGGGCATACCCTCGAGGCGCGTGTGCAGGTCGTAGCGAATGGTGGCTGTCAGGTCCGCCTGCGAAATCTTGCGGTTCATCTTGTCCTTGAGCCTGTTGAGCAGGGGAGCGCGCTTGGAGTGTATCTCCATCTGCAGGCTGACGAAGAGGTCGAGATATTCGTCGAGTTTATCGGGGTTTTCCGCCATGAGCTGGGCGAGGGTCTTGCCCTTGATGTAGTCCATGACGATTGCCCATTTTCCGTTGATTTTGGTGACTTCGAGAAGCCCGGGTATCGCAAGCCCCGTCTCCTCGACGCGCGCCTGGTTGAGTGCCTCGTTCAGAATGTCGGCTTTGGAGTAGTGCTCGTCGAACACCTTGATTGCCTTGTCGCCGTCGCGGTAGACGGTCTTGGTGTTGCGGACGGCTATGACTTTGTCGGTTTTCATGTTCCCTCCTTATTTGCCGTAGTAGGCGTTCAGATACATCTGTTTGATTTCGCTCATGAGCGGGTAGCGGGGGTTTGCGCCCGTGCACTGGTCGTCGAACGCCTGTTCGGTCATGTCGTCGAGGCGCGCGAGGAAATCCTGCTCGTCGATGCCGTAGTCGCGGATGGTCTTCTTGATGCCGATCTTGACCTTGAGCTCGTCGATTGCGGCGATAAGGTTGTCGAGCTTTTCCGTGTCGTTTTTGCCCTTGATGCCGAGTGCGTCCGCAACCTCCGCGTAGCGGGCGAGAGTGTGCGGGTGGTCATACTGCGGGAAGGTGCCCATCTTTGCGGGGACTTCCGCCGCGTTGAAGCGCAGCACCTCGTCAATCATGAGCGCGTTCGCCACGCCGTGGGGCAGGTGATGGAACTGTCTCTTATACACATCTGACGCTG
>USEV01000182.1 GCA_900553825.1 uncultured Eubacteriales bacterium | reverse complement strand
GAGTCGGCCGCGCCGTCGGCGCGCGAAATCAGCGTTAGAGAGAATTTTCCGCCCGCCAGCCTCACCAGCGCGCTCGCGTCAAAGGAGAGAAGCGTCCCCTCTTCCGTGTCGTCGGTGACCTGGGCAAGCTGCACGCTCACCGCGTTGTCATCGGACGAGAGAGTGAGTGCGTCGTTTCGCGGGCTGGTCGTGCCCGTCAGCACTCCCGTCGCCGTCGTCGCCTTCACGCTCACGCTTTCCGCCGATGAGGGGAGCAGAAACGCGAACACGGGCGCAAACGATGTGTCGTAGCAAAAGAAGAAGCCGTGGGGCGCGTCAAGAACGATGGGCTCGGGTTCCGGCTCCGGCTCGGGCTCCGGTTCGGGCTCGGGTTCGGGCTCCGGTTCGGGCTCGGGTTCGGGCTCCGGTTCGGGCTCCGGGTCTGTGTCCGGACCGGGTTCGGGCGGGGATTGGCCGTCGGCGGTGGCGACGGTGTTCAGCGCATAGTCGTTGCCGCGCACGGTGTAATATTGCGGCGAGAAGGAATAGCCTTCCAGGGCAAACGCCAGCGTGTCGCCGTATTCGAGTTCCCTTGCCGTGTACACTCCGTACTCGTCCGTATAGCAGGCGATTTCGCCGTTGACGAACACGGCGACTCCCGCGAGAGGTTCGCCGTCGAGTTCCGCGCGTCCCGACGCAGTGTAGCCCGCGGGCGTGACGGGGATGTCCTCGCTGCAGGCGGTGAGTGCGGTTGCGAGCAGCGCGACGAGGATGACGACGAGCAGGATTTTGCGCGGGGCAGGGGAGGAAAACGCTTTCATTGTTGCACCTCCCCGAGCGTTATCTCAAACGAGGCGGAAAGCGGTGCGCCGAGCACATCGCCCCGCTTGCAGGCGACCGAAAATGTGAGCGTTCCGCTTTCGGTGACGGCGGAAGTCAGGTCGAGGCGGTTGAGGCTCGTTTCGCCGTAAACGAGCGTTGTGCCATTCAAAACCGCACGATAAACATAACTGTCGTGCAAAGTGCCGTCGGTGACAGCCCAACTCACAACGATGGAGCCGTCGCCCTGCGAAAGGGTTGCGAAGTAGGGTGTGAGGGGTGGCGCGACGCGAGAAAATGAGAGCGTCGCCGGCTCGGAATCCAGGTTGAAACCGCTGCCGTTTGCAATCACTTCCGCCGTCACGGAGGAGGTGACGGGAAGGAACCCGTCAGTGTCGAAGGCGCATTCCGTGACGAGCGCAACCTTCACCCCGTTCAGGATGACGGTGTAGGAGTCCGCGCCCGACACTTCGTTCCACGAGAGCACGCCGTCGCCGTAAATCAACGAGGCGGGAGCGGGCAGGCGGACGGAGAGGGTGTAGGCGACCTGCGCCCGAAGCGCGCTTCCGTCCGAGAGGTGCGCGGTGACCGTGAAGACAAATTCCCCGCCGCCGTATTCCGACATCACCGAAGCCAGGGCGAGGTAGTTTGTGCCCGAGAGGTCGAGCGAGCCGTTCCCGCCCGAGGAGTGCGTCCACGCCACAGTGAAGGACGACGCGGGCGCGTCCGTCCATTCGAGGTAGAGCCCGTCGGGGCGTTCCCTGACGACGGCGGAGAACGAGGAGTCCGCCTCCGCCCTCGCGGCGGGAGCATAACAAAACGCCGCAACCGCGGTGATTGCGACGATGACCGTTGCGGCGATTATCCGCAAGGCAAAACCGTATTTTCCGTCAATCCCCATCACGAGAAAATGGTAACGCATATTCGGGCAAAAGTCAATGTCCTGCGAACGCGCGGCGCAGGAGGGCGTTTTGCGGCGTTTCGGGGGCGCAGGACGGGCGTTGCGCGTTTGTCGTAGAGGGATACGGGAGAGGGCGAAGGCTTAATGTGGAAAACCACGCCTTCAAACGCTTGCTTTACGCGCGTGCGTGTGTTAATATATTAAAAATAAATTATTCAATGATTTATCTAATATGAACACACAGGAGGCAGCATGGAAGAAGTCAAGCACAGCTATAACGAGAGCGACATCCAGGTGCTGGAGGGGCTGGACCCCGTCAGAAAGCGCCCCGGAATGTACATCGGTTCGACGGACTCTCGCGGGCTTCATCACCTCGTGACCGAGGTTGTCGACAACTCCATCGACGAAGCGCTCGCGGGCTACTGCACGGAGATCAAGGTGACCATCAACGAGGGCAACACCATCACCGTTGTGGATAACGGCCGCGGCATTCCGGTCGACATTCAGGCGCAGACGGGCCGTCCCGCGCTCGAGGTCGTCTACACCGTGCTGCACGCAGGCGGCAAGTTCGGCGGCGGAGGCTACAAGGTCTCCGGCGGTCTGCACGGCGTCGGCGCGAGCGTTGTCAACGCGCTGTCTGAATGGCTGACGGTGCAGGTGCACAAAAACGGCAACATCTACGAGATGAAATTCTCCCGCGGTCACATCACGCAGGAGATGACCATTGTCGGCACCACCGACCACACCGGCACCACCGTCACCTTCAAGCCGGACCGGTCGATGTTCGAGGACACGGTGTACAGCTACTGTCTCTTATACACATCTCCGAG
>USEV01000181.1 GCA_900553825.1 uncultured Eubacteriales bacterium | reverse complement strand
CTCTTTTTCATTCTCAAGGCTCTCACATCGGTCAAAAAGGGTTTCGGCACGCTGAAAAGCGAGGCGGAAATGCTCTACTCCGCCGACTACGAGGCGTTGAAGAAAGAGGGCAAGTCCAAAAAGGAAATCAAGGCAATCCTCGCAAAAAGAGCGGAGGAAAAGAAGGCGGCGGAGGAAGCCGAAGCCGCCGCAAACGCTCCCGAAACGACGGAGGACTTGCTGCGTGAGATACGCGACCTTCTCCGCGCCCGACAGGCCGCGGAAGCAAAGGAGGACGAAGAAAAAGCCGACTGACGGTGTCGTAGCGCACCGCGGTCACATACTATACGCGCATGGAAGACAGTTCTTTTCCCCGACAAAATCCCTCACCCGAAACTCCCGCGGTGACCAGACCCGGTCGTAATCAGACCGAGGCGGGTCCGGACAAGAAAAAATACAAGTGGAAGCCCTCCACCATGCAGATACTCGTGCTCGGGTATCTCGCCATAATCCTGGTGGGCAGCTTCTTTCTCAGCCTCCCCATCTCCAACCGCGAGGGCGTGTGGACGCCCTACATCGACGCCCTCCTGACCGCGACATCCGCAACCTGCGTCACGGGGCTCGTCACATTAGACACCTTCATCTACTGGAACTGGTTCGGACAGATTCTCATCCTCCTGCTCATCCAGATAGGCGGGCTCGGCTTTATGACATTCGTCACGCTGTTCTCGTTCGCGCTCGGCCGCAGGATAGGACTTTTCGAGCGCACCCTCATCGCGCAGTCCGCGGGCAGTTTCACTAAGGGCGGCATCCTCAAACTCATCAAACGCATCCTCTTCTTCACCTTCGCGGTGGAGATCGCGGGAGCGTGCATCCTCATGCTCCGCTTCGTGCCCGAGTTCGGCGGGAGAGGCGTATGGTTCGCCGTCTTCCACTCCGTCTCCGCGTTCTGCAACGCGGGCTTCGACCTCATGGGCATAAAGGGCACGCCGTTCGCCTCCCTCACGACTTACAGCGGCGACTGGGTGGTCAACCTCACCATCTGCGCCCTCATCCTCATCGGCGGCATGGGCTACGTGGTGTGGAGCGACATCTGGGACAAACGCTTCCGTTACAGACAATATCGCCTGCACACCCGCATCGTGCTGTGGGCGACTCTCATCATCGTCTTCCTGCCCGCGCTCCTCATCTTCGCATTCGAACAGGGCGGGACGGTGCTGGAAGGCAAGAGCGCAGCGGAAAGCTTCCTCATCTGCCTTTTCCAGGCTGTCACCCCGAGGACGGCGGGCTTCAACACCGTCCCCATCGCAGAGTTGTCGGACAGCAGCGTGCTGCTCATGCAGATTCTGATGTTCATCGGCGGCAACAGCGGTTCGACTGCGGGCGGCGTGAAAGTCACCACCATGGTGGTCATACTCTTCGGACTCTACTCTTCCGTGCGCGGACATAAGGACATCGTCATCGGCAAGCGCTCGCTCGACCTCTCGCTCGCAAAGCAGGCAATGTCCCTCTTCACCATCTACCTCATCTTCGTGCTCACCGCGACGCTCATCATCTGCGCCATCGAGCCGCCGGAGGTCACCCTCAGGGACGTCTCCTTCGAGTGCATCTCCGCGATCGCGACCGTGGGTCTCACCACGGGCATAACGCCGGGTCTCCACGCCGCGTCCAAGTTCATCGTGACTCTTCTGATGTTCGCGGGCAGGCTCGGAGTGCTCACCCTTGCGTCGGCTATGATGACGAGCAAAGTGCATCCCAACATCAAACGCCCGACGGAAAAAATATTGATAGGCTGATCCGCCGCAGACCGTATGCGGCAAAGGAGATAATATGAAATCCATTCTTGTCATAGGCATGGGACGCTTCGGCACCTACCTCGCCCTCAAACTCACGGAGCTCGGCAATCAGGTCATGATCGCCGACAAGAACGAGGACACCGTCAACCGCCTCGCCCACAACTTCACGGACGCAGTCATCGGCGATTGCAGCCGCGAGGAAGTGCTGGCGGAGATCGGCATCAACAACTTCGACATCTGCTTCGTCACCATGGGCGAGAGCTTCCAGTCCTCGCTGGAAGTGACATCGCTCCTCAAGGACATGGGCGCGAAACACGTCGTTGCGATGTCGGGCAGCGAGATCCAGAGCAAATTCCTGCTCCGCAACGGCGCCGACGAGGTCGTCTACCCCGAAAAGGACCTCGCCTTCAAGACCGCGGTGAGATACAACGCGGACAACATCTTCGACTTTATACAGCTCGGCGCCGACTACGGCGTGTTCGAGATCAAAGTCCCCGAAGAGTGGGCGGGCAAAAACCTCGTGGACGCCAATGTCCGCAAGGAGTACGGGCTCAACGTCCTCGCCATCAAACACGGCAACTCCGTCGCCCTCGCCACCAGCGACTACGTCTTCCGCGCCGACGACCACGTCATCGTGGCGGGCGCGTTCAAGAACGTCGACCGTCTTAAGCACTGACCTTCCGCGCGACGCCCGCCGCAACTTTTCACGGCCGTTCGAAACCACCGCCCGCGCGGTGGTTTTTCACCCCCCCCCGTAAATG
>USEV01000180.1 GCA_900553825.1 uncultured Eubacteriales bacterium | reverse complement strand
CTTATCGTCGGCAGCGTCAGATGTGTATAAGAGACAGCCCGCCGCCTTGCCGTAAAACGAAAGCCTGTCGCGGTTGAGCTCGATGACCTTGGCAAGCTGCATGACCGAGCCCTGCGGAGTCAGGCATTTTTTTATGCGTCTGCCCACCGTCTTTTCGGCAAGACGGGTGAATGATGTCACGCTGACATTGAACACCGCCTCCACCCCCAGCGTTTCGATGACTCCCCTCTCCGACGACGCGGTGAAGCGGTCGGGGACGATGACGATGTGTTCGCCTCCTTCGGGGAGCCTTTTTTTGAGTTCGCCGAGGACGCGGTGATACGCGTCGTGAGCGGTGTTGGACAGGATAATCTTCATGCGCACAGTATAGCACGCCGCTCGCGCTTTTTCAAGGACAACGCTCCACTCCGTCGCGCGGCGTGCGCACGCGGACGCGCCACCCGCCGCCCGTTGTAACGGGCGAACCCCGCGGTGCGGGGCGTGCCATAATTTCGGAATTTGGGGCAAATCCCTTGTCCGCGGCGTATTTTTAAGATATAATGACTGCATTATGAAAAAGAAAAGAATTTTGTCTTTGGTAATAGCGGTCGTTGCCGTCTGCGTGCTCGCCACGGCGCTCACCGCCTGTAACAACGCAACCACGCAGGGGCAGCTCGTCGACGCGTGGAAGAGGCCTTACGAGAGCTACACCTACATCGTCGACGACAGCGCGACAGAGGGCACGGAAGGCACTTACAAGAGCGAGATTTTCTATCATGCCGCATACGACAAGGAGCTCGACAACGCGGTTGCCGTGGGCGGGCTCGATGTCGCGAACGAGCGCAGGGGCTACCTCATCGCGAGCACCCTCGACGCCACCCTCGACGGCAAACATCTCGTCTACACCACCAAGTGTTACTTCTCGCTGACCTCGGGCGCTTCCTACCTCATTCCCCGCGCGACCGAGCGCGTCGAAACGGTGGACGGCGAAGAGACTTTCAGCATGAGCGGCGTATATAACGGCAGCACACTGCTCTACACCTACAGCGTGAACGGCGGTGCGGCAACCGAAGGGAGCGTCGGGCTCACCTCTCCCTACTACGACAACAACGAATTTCATCAGGCGATGAGAGGCATCTCCACACTCTCCTCGTCGTTCTCGTTCGCCTACTCCGTCCCCGTGGTGAGCGCGCTGGAACAGACCTCGGCACGCCTCACCTTCTCGGTGAGTGGCACCGAGACCGTGGAGCTTCCCGTCGCGTCCGTCGTCAAGGGCGAGGAGGGAGCCGCGGACACCGTGACGGAAAAGACTTCTTTCGAATGCTACAAAGCCTCGCTCTCCCGCGCGACCACGGTTGCGGGCGTATCCGAGACGCTTTGGTACACCGTCAACCCCGTGTACGCGGCGGTGACGGGCGAGGGTGAGAGCAAGACGACCTCGATCAGCACTTCCAAAACCGAGTGGTGGGACCTCGTGCATGTGCTCGTCAAGTTCGCCGAGCCCTACAACACCGCAGACGGCGAAAGCGGCGTCGTCACCTACACTCTTTCGGAAATTTCGCTCGTGGCGCCAGACGCGCAGTAACACGGGCTTCAGGCGGCCTGTCCGCAGAATAACGGGGGATTATGACGGGGAAGGAACGCATAACAAAGAGGAAGATTTTTGCCTACATATTTCTCGCCGCGGCGATTGCGGTGAGCATCGGTCTTTGCGTGGGCTCGCTCATGCCCGCTGAAAAGTCCGCCGCTGTCAGCAACGATTTCGCGCAGAATGTGGGCAACGCCATGGACAACATCGGCATCGAAAAACCCGCGGAAGTCGCCGAAAACGACGACGCGTGGCACTTCTTCGTGCGCAAGCTCTTCGGGCACTACGGCGCGTTCATGGGATTGGGCGTGCTGGTTGCGGTGGCACTCATACTCTTCTGCAAGCCCGACTGGCGCTCCCGCCTGCTCGTGACCGTCGCGGGCGTGGTCTACGGCTTCACATTCGCCTGTTTTACGGAATTTTTGCAGACCGACCTCTTCACGACGGGCAGAGGTCCGTCGTTCGACGATGTGATAAGGGACTGCGAGGGTTACATGACCGCGATGCTCATCTTCGCGGCATGGCTCGCCGTCGTGCTCGTGCGCGACATAGTGAAACGGGTGCGTTACGGCAGATTGCTCGGCGAAGAGGGCTACAACAGGGTTGCCGCACTCCCCGCCGTCGCCGCGGACAAGGACGGCGAAACGGAGGGTTGATTCCCGAAAAAGCCCGCCTGCGGCGACGCCCGAAAACGCGTCCGCCCGAAGTGACGGCATAAACCCGCTCAAACGGCACTGAAAGACATTTGAAAACGGCGCATGATGCGCCGTTTTTTCCGTTTCACACCGTTTTGTTGCCGCACGCGAATGCGCCCGCAGCCGACACTTTCAGCCCTTGCCGAGCCCGAGGTAACGACAGATTTCCGCGAGGCTTTCGGTGGGGTGCAACGCCTCCTCGAAAGAAAAGCCGGACTCCCCCGCCCCGTCTTCCGCGGGGCTCGGCGACGGAATATCCGCGTCGAACGAGTACGCC
>USEV01000179.1 GCA_900553825.1 uncultured Eubacteriales bacterium | reverse complement strand
TGTGCTGGGTCTGCTTCGCGACGCGGGTGCGGAGGTCGCTGCAATCACCACTTCGGAGACGCAGATTTCCTGCTGCATAGATGCCAAATCCCTCCCCGCCGCGGAGGCGGCGATCAAACGCTATTACGGCATCAAGTGAGCCTTGAAAACGAGGCATGAAACAAAGATAAATCCCGCCCGAGAGGGCGGGATTTTTTTGTCCGTCCGCCGCGCGTGACGACGGACGAACGCGAGACAATCTCACAACGCGGCGTTTATGCGCCGGTTTTTCAAGTTAAACTTCCGTTTTACACAACACCTTCCGCCATCATCGCGTCGGCGACCTTCTCGAAGCCCGCGATGTTGGAGCCCACGACATAGTTGCCGGGCATACCGTAACGGCTGGAGGCCTCGTCGATGCTGACAAAGATGTGCTTGACGATTGCCTGCAGTTTGCGGTCCACCTTTTCGAACGACCAGAAGAGTCGGGTGTCCGTCTGGGACATCTCGAGGACGGATGTCGCGACGCCGCCCGCGTTTGCCGCTTTGCCGGGCAGGAAGATGACGGAGTTGTGGAGGAAGTGCTCGGTCGCCTTGACCGTGGTCGGCATATTCGCGCCCTCCGCAACCAGCAGCACTCCGTCCGCGACGAGCTTTGCCGCCGACGCTTCGTCGAGCTCGTTCTGCGTCGCGCAGGGGAAGGCTATCTTGCAGTCGACATCCCACACTTTGCCCTCTCCCCTCGGATGATATTCGCAGTCCTTCACCCTCTCGGCGTAGGATGTGAGCCTGCCGCGCTCAACCTCCTTGACCTGTTTGAGCACTTCGATGTTGATGCCGTTGGGGTCGTAAATCCAGCCGTCGGAATCGCTGACGGTGAGCACCTTCGCACCGAGCTGACGAGCCTTTTCGCAGGTGTAAATCGCCACATTGCCCGAGCCGCTCACGGCAACCGTCTTGCCCTTCAGGGAATCGCCGCGCGCGTTCAACGCCTCCTCGCTCAGGTAGACGAGGCCGTACCCCGTCGCCTCCTTCCTGACGAGGGAGCCGCCGTAGGACAATCCCTTGCCCGTGAGCACGCCGACATATTCGTTGCGGATGCGCTTGTACTGCCCCATGAGATAGCCGATTTCGCGGCTGCCCACGCCGATGTCGCCCGCGGGGATGTCCGTGTCCACGCCGATGTGGCGGAACATCTCCGTCATGAAACTCTGGCAAAACCGCATGACTTCGCCGTCGCTCTTGCCCTTGGGGTCGAAGTTGCTGCCGCCCTTCGCGCCGCCGATGGCAAGCCCGGTAAGACTGTTCTTGAAAATCTGTTCGAAGCCCAGGAATTTCATCACGGAAAGGTTGACCGAGGGGTGGAAGCGGAGCCCGCCCTTGTACGGACCGATTGCGCTGTTGAACTGCACGCGGTAACCCTTGTTGATGCGGACTTTGCCCTTGTCGTCAACCCAGGGGACGCGGAACATCAGGACGCGCTCGGGCTCGACCAGCCTTTCGAGCAGACCCGCCCTTTCGTAGCGGGAGTCATTGTCCACAACGAGTTTGAGGCTGTCCAGAACCTCGGTCACCGCCTGATGAAACTCGGGTTCGTTTGGATTTGCCTTCTTGACTTGTTTGAGTACCCGTTCTGCATAAGACGCCATATATTAACCTCCGTATTTTTCGTCCGCCGTTCGGGCGGGCGGTTTGATTTCCGTTTCGTGACGCGAATCCGCGCGTCGTTCGGGAAAAGGCACAAAAAAACACACGGGGCAACAAATTCCCCGTGTGCAGAATTTTTCCCGTTTCCCGCGCCTTTGCGGGAATTATCTTATTCGGCCGCTTCCTCCTCGAGCGCCGCTGCCGCTTGCGGCAGACCCGGCTCTTCGGCGCATTCCGCGGCTTCCTCGTCGGTGATGGTGTCCTCCGCTTCGGCGCGCTGTTTCTCCAGCACGGGGAGCGTGATGACTCCGAAGGAAATGCGGTTGCCCTTCTTCTTGATGCCCAGCGTCTGCCCGTTCTTGACGGCGAGTATGCCCGTCAGCAACGGGAAGGTGATGAACACCAGCGAAAGCAGAAGCATTATGACAAGTGCCGCCCACAGCAGGCCGCCGTCACCGAACCACATCACGAAGCCTTCGTAAATCCTGTCCGTGCGCATGAGCGCGTCGACGGGATTGGTCATCGCCTCGAAGGGAATGGGGTTCGCCGCGTACGGGAGCAGTGCCACAAACACATACACGAGCGGGACGGTGAGCACGGTGGAGAACGCCGTTATGCCAATCGTCAGACCGTTGCGGAGCTTCTTGTCCTCGACGGTGATGCCCACATTGGAGAACAGCATTATGCCGCAAGCCATGGTGAGAATGACGATGATGTACTTTGCGAGGATGTTGTCCATCTCGCAGAACGCGGGGAAGAAACCGTTTGACGGGTCCTCCTGCATCGCGTTGACGAGGAAAAGAATCCCCAGCACGATGATGACGCACGACAAAGCAAGAAGCCCGATCTGGATCTTCTCGTTCTTTTTGAGCGGTCTATTCATAAATCCCTGTCTCTTATACACATCTGACGCTGCCGACGA
>USEV01000178.1 GCA_900553825.1 uncultured Eubacteriales bacterium | reverse complement strand
CCGCGCGCACCTTGCGCACCGCGTTGGTCAGGCACTCCGCGGACACGCCGAGCTCCTTTGCCGCGGTCAACGCCGCGAGCAGGTTGTAGACATTGAACTCTCCGAAAAGCCCGCTACTCACCTCGACGAGCTCGTCGGAAAGGTTGGCGAGAAAGCGCACGCCGTCTATGTTTTCGTGTATGTTCACCGCAAAGGAATCCGCGGGGTTCTCGAGCCCGTAGCTGACCACGGGAAGCCCGGATTTTTCCGCGCGGGCGATGAGCTCCCGCCCCGCGGGGTCGTCCGCGTTCACCACCGCTTTTCCGATATTCTCGGGAGTGAAATAGGAGAGCTTGACCTCCCTGTAGGCGTCATATTCGCCGAAGTAGTCCAGATGGTCCTGCGAAATGTTGGTGAACACCGCGATTTCCGCCCTCACTCCCGCGAGTTTTTTGAGGTGTATGGCGTGCGCCGACACCTCGGAAACCACCACTTCCACGCCATTCGCCCTCATCTTGAAAAGCAGCTCCGCCAGCTCGAAACTGTCGGGGGTGGTCAGGCTCGTCCCCACCTTTTCCCCGAGGATGAAGTGCCCTTCCGTGCCGATTAACCCCGTTTTCACGCCGGCATAGGTCAGAAGCGACGAGATGTAATGCGCGGTGGAAGTCTTGCCGTTGGTGCCGACCACCGCCACGAATTTCATGCCCTCGGACGGGTTGAGCCAGAAGTTCTCGGACATCACGGCGTACGCCTTGCGCACATCCTCCACGAGGACATACGGAACATCGCAATCCGGCCTCTGCTCCGTCACCGCGACAAAGTTCGCGGATATGCCGCCGACATACCTGTTTCCGTCGTCGTGCCACCCCTTCATACAAAAAAACAGGTCACCGTCAGAGACCTCGTCGGAATGAATTTTCATCCCCGCAACTTCGAAATTCCCGTCGGCTTTGATGTCGGTCACCCCGACCCCGCCGAGCAGCTTTTCAAGCGTCATCGAACACCTCCGCATTAGAGTTATACTCTAATGATAGGTAAGTTGATGGCACGGGTCAACGGTGCGGTAAAATCAGACACGAACGGAAGAATTCTCCCTCGCGACGGCGGATTTCATGAAAAGCGACGGGTGCTCCCCGTCGCTTTCCGCGCCCGTACGGGGCTCCCCGCCCCGCAAAAATTCCCGCACACGGGAAAGTCCGCCGTCAGGTCATCAGAAGCACCGTGTTCCGCTTGTCCACCGTTGTGCCCGCAAGCGGGAACTGCCCTTTCACCGTGGTGCCCTCGCCGTCCGTTTCCACATAGATGCCGAGCCTGGCAAGCGCCGCCCGCGCCTGCGCCAGACTCATGCCCGTGTAGTCGGCAAGCTCGAAGGGTTCGCCCACCGCTTCCGCCTCCTCTCTCGTGTATTCGGGCTCCACCCCGAGATAGGAAAACACGCTCCCGAACACCTGTCCCACGAGAGGCGCCGCAACCATGGAGCCGTAGTAAATCCAACCCTGCGGTTCGTCCACGAGAAGGAGCACCGCATAGGGCGCCTCCTCTTCGAGCGAAAAGCCCAGAAAAGACGAGATGTATTTGCCCTGCGCGATGTGACCGTTTTCGTATTTCTGCGCCGTGCCCGTCTTGCCCGCAATCCTGTAACCCGGTATGTAGGCTCCCTTTCCGCTGCCGCTGGCAACCACCCTTTCGAGCAACCCGCGCATGATTTCGGAAGTGGCTGCCGACACCGTCCGCTCTCCACCCGAAAAATCCCCGCGTACGGTCTCGCCCGAATATGGGTCGACGACCGCGGACAGAAGGTGCGGAGTGACTGTTTTGCCGCCGTTTATCACCGAGCTCGCCGCCGCGAGCATACCGATAGGAGTCACGGCGACCGCCTGACCGAAACCTATCCTGGCGAGGTCGACGCTCTTGACGCTCTCCCTCGGAATGAAGATGCCCGATGTCTCCCCCGTGATGTCGACACCCGTCTTTGCCGTGAGCCCGAAGGACACCAGATAGTCGTAAAAGGCGTCCGTGCCCAGCCGCAACGCGCTCTGTATGAAGACGCAGTTGCAGCTCTGTTCCACTCCCTCCGCGAAGTCAATCGAGCCGTGTCCCTGCGCCTTCCAACAGCGAATTTTCTGACCGTCAACCGTGTAGGAGCCCGTGCAATAGAACCTCTCGGAAACGCTCATCTTGCCCGCGTCGAGCGCGGCGGCGGCGGTCAGAATCTTGAAAGTGGAGCCCGGCTCGTAGACGGACGACACCACCGAACTCTTCGAGTAGCCGAACAGCTTTTCGAGGTCGTCGCGCGGCACATTGTTGAGGTCGAACGACGGATATTCGGCGAGGGCGACGATTTCCCCCGTCGTGTAGTCCATGACCACGCACGCCGCCGCCTTGGGCGAGAATTGAGCCGCCGCCTGACGCAACGCCCCCTCGGCTATGCGCTGAACGGTTGCGTCCAGCGTGGTGACGACATCCATGCCCAGGGCGGCGGGGATATAGCTGCTCCCCCCTTCCGAAAGCTCCCTGCCCACGAGGTCCGTGTCCGTGAGCAGCATTCCGTCCTGTCCGGTGAGACATTTG
>USEV01000177.1 GCA_900553825.1 uncultured Eubacteriales bacterium | reverse complement strand
GAGATTCCTCTACGTCTCGTGGGCTCGGAGATGTGTATAAGAGACAGGTATGAGCACGCATTCGGCAGGCGTCGCGCCCGCCGCCTTGAAGCGCACGAGCTCGCCCGTGCGCGAGCGCACTATGACGGAGTCCGAGAGCACGAGCAACACGGACATGAGCCCGATGATGAGCGCGGTCGCGACATACACCATGGGCATATTCTTTTCGGTGGACGCCGTCGCCGTGTCGGTGACATAGCTGGCACACTCCGTGGAGTAGACGCCGCCCATGTTGAGCGTGTTGAGCTTGCCCACTAGGGCAATCATGGCGTCGTTGTCCTGCGGCTTTTCGAAATACGCCCACACAAAGCCGTAGGCGGGCATGGTCGCGTTGTTGATTTCGACGGCGATTATGGGCATGGGATTGGGGTAAAACGCGGCGTCGTTTTTCACGACCGTGACGATGCGGACCGGACCCGTCCCGTCCACCACGAATTCCTCCCCCAGGGAAAGCCCCGTCATCTCCAGGAAATATTCGGGCACGCAGGCGCGCCTCAATTCTTCGGTGTCGTCCAGGGTGTCCGAAACGGTGACGCCCATGATTTCGAGAAAGGGGTGAAGGCTGTCGACATACATCACATGGCATAGCGCGTTGCCCACGGGCGTCACGGCGGTGAGCTCGTTCTGCACAGTGAGCGTGACCGCGCCGTCCGCCGCGGAACGGACGGAGTCGAGCATTTCGTCGTACACCCCGTCGAAATCGTTTGCGTAGCCCGAGACGATGTGTTGCGAATCCCCGCGTTTGCTCGCCGCCCACAGACCGGCGGAAGCGAAAAAGATGTCGGGCATTGAAAACATGATGAGGAAGCAGGCGATGACGATGACGAGCGACAGGATGATTATCACCGTCTGCACCGGGCGTTTGCCTATGCTTCTCAAGGTGTGCAGCAGCAACGAGGGCATATCACACCTCCCGACTTCCGTTGCCGTCGGGCGAATCGACGCTTCCGACCGTGTAATCCCGCACGATTTTGCCGTCGGAAAGGCGGATTATCCTCTTGCCGTAGAGCGCGTTCTGTTCGCTGTGCGTGACCTGCACCACGGTGGTGCCGAATTCGCGGTTCACGGAGCAGAGCAGTTTCATGACCTCCTCGGCGTTCATGCTGTCGAGGTTGCCCGTCGGCTCGTCGAGGAAGATTATTTCCGGCTCGAAGATGAGCGCGCGCGCAATGGCGGTGCGCTGTTGTTCGCCGCCCGACATCTTTGCGGGCAACGCCTTTTTGCGCCCGGCAATGCCCATGAATTCCATGAGGGAATCCAGCTTGTCCTGCACGGATTTCTGCGTCCTGCCCGCAAGATAAACGGGCACGAGAATGTTCTGTTCGGCGGTGAGGTAGGGGGCGAGGTTGAAGAACTGAAAGACGAAACCTATCTTTGAACGGCGGAGCAGGGCGAGGCGTCTTTCGCTCATCGAGGTGAGCTCCTCGCCGTCCAGCGTGACGGTGCCGAAAGTCGGCTTGTCGATGCCACCGAGTATGGAAAGCAGGGTGGTCTTGCCGCTGCCCGACGCCCCGAGGATGGAGACGAATTCGCCGCGTTCGACGGAGAGGTCGACGGAATCGAGAATGATGTCGACGCCGTTGTAGGTGTGCGTGATGTTGCGCGCTTCGATGAGTGCCATATATCCCCCTTGAATGCCGCGCCGCCCGTCGGCACCCTCCCGTGCCGCCGTGCGCCGCTTGCGTACATTTTCTCCAAAAAGGTGCAAAACCCACACTTTAACGCTCAAAACGACGCAAAGAAGTGCGGGTAGTGTGATTTGTCGTGCGTGGTTTTTTGCGTGTTATTCTGTGACCGAGCGTATGAAGCGGTCAAAGCGTGCCTGACCGTCCTCGTCGTTTTTGAACACCGCCGTGGTGTCCAGAATCTTTTCGCAGGCGACATTGATGTAGTCGGTTATCGCGTCCGCCGCCTTTTCCTCCTTCATCGCCGTCCCGCCGTCCGCGACGAGCTGTGCAATCATCCCAAGGTGCTTGTTGAGCGGGTGGTCGTCGGCGGCAAGCGCCTTGAAGTCGAGCGGCGTCACGCCCGTCAGGATGTCCTTTATCGCCTCGCACTCCCTCTGCAGCCTGCCGGGCAGGATGAACAGCCCCTGCACCTCGATGATGCCTATGGACTCCTGCTTTATGTTGTGCAGCTCCTGCGCGGGGTGGAAGATGCCGAAAGGATGCTTCTCGTCCGTGCGGTTGTTGCGCAGGATGAGGTTTATCTGATATTCCCCGTCCGCATTGAAGCACGCGGTGGGGGTGATTGCGTTGTGCGGGGTGAGGGTACCGTCGTCGGCGCGCGTGTAGGCGACGATGTTCGCCCCCTCGTCGGTGTAGTCGTTCCACGCCGTGCGGAAGCGTTCCACCGCGCCGAGAAGCTGCGCGCGGTTCTTGCTCTCCAGCCTTATCACGGAGTTGTACCATTCGGCTATGGACACATTCACATCGGGGAAGTCGCGCATGAGATAGCGTTTCCTCGCGCCGCAGGCGAAGATGGGCAGGACCTTCTTGCCGCCCTGATAGTGGTCGTGCGCCAGTATCGAGC
>USEV01000176.1 GCA_900553825.1 uncultured Eubacteriales bacterium | reverse complement strand
GCGCAAGGGCAGAGAGAAAAGAGTGGCGCAGCCGCGAAATGCAAAGAAAAGCCGCAGGAAGTTTTTGCGAGTGCCGACAGGGGGATTTGTGCTTCGCACAAACCCACCGGCACTAGTTATTTATGTGATTTTATTGAAAGGCGCAAGGGCAGAGAGAAAAGAGTGGCGCAGCCGCGAAATGCAAAGAAAAGCCGCGGGGAGTTTTTGCGAGTGCCGACAGGGGGATTTGTGCTTCGCACAAACCCACCGGCACGAGTTGTATTTATGTGATTTTATTGCAGCCGCACACGGGTGCAGAAAACGCGAAAATTTCTTTCGGCAATCGGTTGACAAGGGTGAAGCGAGGGTATATAATCCAAAGCGTAGAGAGTGAAATCTCTTTTTTCTCGGTCGCGAAGTTCGCCTATGCGAACCGATGCGAAAGGGAAAGTGGCAACCAGTCAGTGAGCACGGTGGCTAAACGCCACTTGTTTTTGAGGAAATGAGTTCGCCTGTGCGAACCAAAGATTCCGAAGCCGTCGAGGGACGGCAAGGCAGGGCGGAGCAGCCGTCCGAAGAGTTGTTGAGAGGAAGACGAAATGCCGATTGTGTTTGCACCTTTGAATGTGCCCGTGCGGGTGGTCAAGATGTATGTCGACGAAAAGACAAAGCGCAGGCTGGAGAGCCTGGGCATCAGCGTCAACACGGAGCTTGAGGTGTTGTCCGTCAGCGGCGGGACTGCGATATGCCGCATCAAGGACGGACGAATAGCGCTCGATAAAGATATGGCGACGAAGATTTTTGTCGCCGCATAGGAGGAATAAATGATAAAGTCTCTGGACAACTTCGTCATAGGGGAGACGGGCGTCATCAAGAGCGTTGCGGGGGAGGGAAAAATCCGTCGCAGGCTTTTCGATATGGGCGTCACACCCGGGGCGACTGTGCTCATGCGAAAGAAGGCTCCCCTCGGTGATCCCATCGAGGTGACGATCAGGGGTTACGAGCTGACCCTCCGCAAGACGGAGGCGGCGTGCGTAATGATGGAAGTCGCGGGCGACGGGGAGGTGGCCAATGCTTAAGTTTGCACTCGCCGGAAACCCCAACTGCGGAAAGACGACGCTCTTCAACTGTCTGACCGGCTCGACGGCGCATGTGGGCAACTGGCCCGGCGTCACGGTGGACAAGAAGGAGGGCATCTACAAAAAGGGTAGCGAACCCGTTGCCATTCTGGACCTCCCCGGCATCTATTCGCTCTCGCCGTATTCTCCCGAGGAAGTCATCGCCCGTGATTATATCCTCGACCAGAAACCCGACCTCGTCATCAACATCGTGGACGCGACCAACCTGGAGCGCAACCTCTATCTGACGACACAGCTTCTGGAAATCGAAGTGCCCGTCGTCGTCGCGCTCAACATGATGGACGCGGTGGAGAAATCGGGCAACAAGGTGAGCGCAAAGGTGCTTGAGGACGAGCTTGCAATCCCCGTTGTTGAAATCTCCGCGCTCAAGGAAAAGGGCGTCAAGGAGCTCATGGACAGGGCAATCGCCGCCGCGAAACGCAACCGCGAGGCGGTGAGCGTGCTGGGCGGCTCCAAGCTTGCCGACGCAATCGGCGAGGTCAAGACCCTGCTTTACAAAAACGATGTCAAGGACCCCCTCTTCCACGCAATCAAGCTGGTCGAGGGCGACGAGCTCGAGGTCAAGGCGCACCCCGACGCATACAAGCTCGTCACCGAGTACAAGGAACGCATAAGCGACGATGTGTTCGGCGACGACTTCGAGGCAATCGTCGCGGACGAGAGGTATAAGTACATCTCCAAGCACTTCTCCAAGGCGTTCGTCAGAAAGGACGGCGAAAAGGTGCAGCTCACGAAGTCCGACAAGGCGGACCGCGTGCTCACGCACAGGATATGGGGTATCCCCATCTTCGTCGTCATACTGTTCGCAATCTTCCACCTGACATTTGCAGAGGACTTCCTCTATCTGGGCGCGATGGGCGCGCTGGGCAACGATTGGGTGTCGCTTGCAGGCAAGTGGGGCGAAGGAATGTTCGGCTCGTCCGCGGGTATCGCGTCGCCCGGCGTGATACTCTTCAACCTGCTCGACAGCATTACGGGGAGCATCTCCGACGCGGTCGCGGCAGGCATGGAGGGCACGACATCGGCATGGGCGCAGGGGCTCGTCGTCGACGGCATATTCGGCGGACTCTTCTCCGTGTTGTCCTTCCTGCCGCAGATTCTCGTGCTGTTCATGTTCTTCTCGATTTTGGAGGACTCCGGCTATATGGCGCGTGTGGCGTTCATCCTCGACAGGATGTTCCGCAAATTCGGGCTTTCGGGCAGGGCTTTCATGCCCATGATAATGGGCTTCGGCTGTTCCGTCCCCGCGATGATAAACACCCGTACCCTCGCCGACGAGAACGAGAGGACGGCGACAATCCGAGTGATTCCGTTCTTCTCCTGCGGCGCGAAACTGCCCATCCTGGTGGCGGTGTCCGGCGCGATAGCGCAACTTTTCAGCTCCAACGCCGACGCAATCACCTTCGGGATGTATATCCCTGTCTCTTATACACATCTCCGAGCCCACGAGACG
>USEV01000175.1 GCA_900553825.1 uncultured Eubacteriales bacterium | reverse complement strand
AGATTCCTCTACGTCTCGTGGGCTCGGAGATGTGTATAAGAGACAGCGATTGCGTTCTCGCCCGAATACAAGGAGCGCTATTCCGACGCTCTCACCCTGCTCGAACAGCTCAAACGCAGCCGCGACATACTCTCCGCCGAGAATGTGCCCTCTCTCAGACAGAACCCGGGCGAATTCTTCAAAATCCTGTCCGTCGCGATGCGCGACATCATGGCGGCAAAAAACGGAGAACCCCTCTTCTTCGACGCGGCGACCGCAAAGCGCATCGAACGGCTTTCGGAGGAGTTCTCCTTGCGTGCGCTCGCTCTCACCCTCGAGGCGATAGGGCTTGCTCACCGCAAACTTTACTTCGGCGTCAACACCACCGCAGTCACGGACGCGCTGCTGTTTTCGCTACTGGAGGTCAAACACAAATGGCAATCATAGTCGGCATAAAGTTCAGAAACACCAACAAGGTCTACTACTTCGACCCGCAGGACATCGAGTTCGAGGAGGGCGACGGCGTCATCGTGGAAACCGCGAGGGGGCTTGAGTACGCAACCGTCGCAATTCCCAACCGCGATGTGCCCGAAAAGGAGGTCGTCAGTCCCCTGAAGCCCGTGGTGCGCAAAGCCACTCCCGAGGACGACGCGCAACTCAAGCGCAACCTCGACGACCGCGCCCCCGCGCTCGCCACCATACGCGAAAAGACGGCGGAGCTCGGGCTCAACATGAAGCTCGTCGACGCGGAATACACCTTCGACCGCTCCAAGCTCATCTTCTACTTCACGGCGGACGGGAGGGTCGATTTCAGGAACCTGGTGCGCACGCTGGCGTCCATATTCCGCGTGCGAATCGAGCTGCGCCAGATATACGAGCGCGACGACACCAAGATGCGCGGCGCGCTTGCGATGTGCGGCAGACCATGTTGCTGCACCACTCACCTGCCCGATTTCGAAAAGGTGTCCATAAAGATGGCAAAGGTACAGGGGCTTTCGCTCAACCCGCAGAAAATCAGCGGAATGTGCGGCAGGTTGCTGTGCTGCCTGAAATACGAAAACGCCTATTACAGCGAGGTGTTCAAGGAGATGCCCAAGGTGGGCAGCAAGGTCAGGACGGCGGACGGCGAAGGCGTCGTCGAAGCCAACGACCTCATCAAGCTCACCTCGCGGGTGCGCGTCCTGACAAAGGACGGCTCGTACGATGTCAGGACCTACAAGCTCGAGGAACTGAAAGTGGGCGAAAGACAGTCCACTGCCGAAATCGACGCCACCCCCGACAAGGAGGAGTGAGCGAAGACGCATCTCCCTTTCAATCCGCACGAAAAGCCCGTCCCCGCGGGCTTTCATTTTTCCGCCCGTCATGATATAATGTTCCTGCCGCAGTTCACCCGCGACTGCAAGCAGAGGAGGAAAACCCGATGAAAAAAACCGCTCTCGCGGCTTTATGCCTGATTCTTTCGCTGTGCGCCCTCGCCCTCACCGCCTGTGACAGCGCCTCCGACCGCATCAACGAGGATTCCGAAATTCTCTCCGTCTCCGTGACCGCCGCCGACGGCTTCACCTTCGAGCTTGACGACGCCCAGACGGAATTCGTCACCTCCGTCCTGCTCCGCACAAGCGAGTTCGAGAGCGACCCCAAGACCTCAATCATCGGCTGGGAGTTCGCCTACGACTACAAGATACGCTTCACCGTGCTCAAACGGAAATTCCTCTTCAAAAAGGAAGAGCAAACCCTCTCCTACGCCTTCGGCACCACCAAGTCCCGCACCAACGCCCTTGGCGAACAGATCAGCGGCCACTACGAGACGGAGTGGACCAGCTTCTCCCCTCTCACCGGCTCGAGGAGCATCGCCAACTCCGGCAGCGAGGACGCGGCGGCTCTGCACGAATTTCTCGAAGGCATCATCGTGTCCGAACGCCAACGGAAATACGACGACATCAGGGCGCAGTTCGTCGACGAAGGGTTCGCGGTGAACGACTTGTCGGGGAATGACCTGCTCGCCATCTTCATCGGCGAAGAATGGGTATCGGTCGAGGCGCAACAGGGCTTCGAAGCCGTCAGGGAAAGCACGGGCGAAAGTTACAGAGTCTTTTATACCACGGTCGAAAGGGCGAAAAAAGTCTACGGCTTCTTCCACGGCATAAACTGCCGCAAGAACGATGCGTTCGTAGGCTACGGCGACACCATGCCGCCCGACTCCATTCTGGAGCGCGTCTTCGCCTCCCCCGAGTCTTAAACCGCCCTCCCGCCGCCTCTTGCCGTCGGGTGACGATTCGGGGGCTTGCGGCGGGAATCAGGGACGGAGAAAATGAAAAGCCCGCAGGAAACTGCGGGTTTTCGTGGCGTAGCATGAGGGATTCGAACCCCCGACCTTCTGGTCCGTAGCCAGACGCTCTATCCAGCTGGGCTAATGCTACACACGCTCTTTCGGAGCGTCACTCATTATATTGCAGGCGACGCGGATTGTCAACTGTTTTGGACTCACTGCCTTTTCACCGTAAAAAGGAGCGGGCTCACGCCGCTCCGTTTCCGATGGTATGCCCGCATGATGTTGCGGGGTGTAGTCCTGTCTCTTATACACATCTGACGCTGCC
>USEV01000174.1 GCA_900553825.1 uncultured Eubacteriales bacterium | reverse complement strand
CGAGATTCCTCTACGTCTCGTGGGCTCGGAGATGTGTATAAGAGACAGGCAGATGGTCCTGCGAGCGCAATCCGAGCATGAACATCGCAAAGTCGGGCAACTGGTTGTACTTGTCCACCACTACGACGACTTCGTTTGCGGTCTGCGGCCAACGCGAATCACCGAGCAGCTCGTACTGCTGGTCGAGAAGCTGCTGGTTCGCGGAAAGCTCGTCCCAGGTGGAGGTGAAAGCGTTTGCCATTTCCGAGATAAAACCGCTGCCCTGGAAAGACCCCATGAGGTCGCCCATGGCATCCGTGAACGGATTGACCTTCATATAGCTTTCGCCGAGGTGCGCCGGGTCGTCGGCATAGACATTGAATGTGGTGCCGTAACCGTATTTGACGGTGCCGAGCGACTTGTCGAAGTTGTTGTCGTCGTCAAGATATTGTTTGAGGGCTTTGAGGTCGTTCTTGACGAACACTTCCTCGATATTGCCAAGCAAAGAGCCGAGCACATTGCCGACGCCTACCTGCGTGCCGTCGGGATATTCTTCCGCCGCCGTTCCGCCCTGCGACAACGCGGAACTGAGCAACGCGCTGGTGTTGATGTCGTACTCCTTGAGAGTTATCGGATACTGCGACAGCGCGTTTTCTTCGAGAGTCTGAATGTATGCGCCCACGCCGTTGGAGAGCGCGAGCACGACCACTATGCCGATGATGCCGATTGAGCCCGCGATGGAAGTGAGCAGTGTCCTGCCCTTCTTGCTGAGCAGGTTTGTCCACGAGAGGTTGATTGCCGTCGCCACGGACATGGACGACTTGTCGCTGGCGCGGAGCTTCCTCACCTTCTCCTTTACGCGCGCGAAGAAGGACTTTTTGACACCCGCTCCGACGGAGGCGTTCTCTGCGGAGGCGTCCTCTGCGCCCTCATGCACACGCTCGCGCGCCGCTTCTTCGGCGGAGCTGTCGTAGGGCATGGTGTCGCCCACGATTTCGCCGTCCTTGAGGTTGATGATTCGCGTGCTGTACTCCTCCGCGAGCTGCCCGTTGTGCGTGACCATGATGACGAGCCTGTCGCGCGCGACTTCTTTCAGAAGCTCCATGACCTGCAGGCCCGATTCGCTGTCCAGCGCGCCCGTGGGCTCGTCGGCGAGGATGATGTCGGGGTTGTTGACGAGCGCACGCGCAATGGCAACCCTCTGCATCTGACCGCCCGACATCTGGTTGGGCTTTTTCTTCGCCTGCTTCTCCAGCCCGACGCGGCGGAGAGCTTCCATGGCGCGCGCCCTGCCCTCCTCCTTGGACACGCCCGCAAGCGTGAGCGAGAGCTGGACATTCTTGAGCACGGTCATGTGCGGGATGAGGTTGTACGCCTGGAAGACAAAGCCTATGCGCTTGTTGCGGTAGGTGTCCCAGTCGACATCGTCGTATTCCTCGGTGGACACTCCGTCTATCTGGATGTCGCCGCTCGTATAGCGGTCGAGCCCGCCGATGATGTTGAGCAGCGTGGTCTTGCCGCAGCCGGACGGTCCCAGTATCGAGACGAACTCGTTGCGGCGGAATTCGACGGACACATTGTGAAGAGCGAGCACGCTCTCCTCGTCCACCTTGTACTCTTTGGTGATTTCGAAAAGTTTAAGCATATCACTCCGAAGCTCGGCTTACATCCGACTGTATGCGGCTGAAGCACGGCTTAAATCGTCTTTTTTTCGTTGTCGCACACGCGCATTGCGGTTGCGTCCAGTTAATATTACCATACGGTTGTAGTGCTTGACTATCGATTGACGATATTTTCCGCATTTTCCTTTTTTTACAATTTTGTGACAACTAAATGACACGATTCATGGTAGACTGAATCCGACGGGGAAACGGGGAGGAGTTCCCGCCCCCCGCCTAAAGAGAGAAAACACGGTGAATTATGCAATATGTTTACGCAGTCTTTGAACTAATTGCAGGGCTCGGCGCCTTTCTCATAGGCGTCAAATTGCTCTCCGACAATATGGAAAAGCTCGCGACGGGCAAGATACGCGACCTGTTTCACAGGACTTCTTCCAAAAACACTCTACCGGAAGGCGCAACCGCCAAAGACAAATTCAAGGCATATCTCAGGGAATGGCCCGGCAAACTTGCCGGCGTCGGCATAGGCACCGCCACAACCGCAATCATTCAGAGCTCGTCGCTGACGACGGTCATGGTCGTCGGTCTTGTCAATGTCGGCGTGCTCACGCTCTACCAGGCGACGGCAATCATCATGGGCGCGAACATCGGCACCACCATCACCGCGCAGATTGCCGCGCTCTCCGCATTCGACATCGCAATCTTCGCAATGGGGCTCACGGGCATAGGCGCGCTCACCGCCATGCTCAGCAAAAAGGAAAAAGTCCAGACCGTCGCATACGCGCTCGCAGGCCTCGGACTCGTCTTCGTGGGTCTGGATGTCATGTCCGACTCCATGGACCTCTTCCGCGAAAGCGCCGCGGTGGTCAACGCCTTCGCAAGCGTCACGAACCCGTTCCTGCTCTTCTTCCTCGGCATAGCCGTCACCGCAATCATACAGAGTTCCTCGGCGGTCACATCCAGTCCTGTCTCTTATACACATC
>USEV01000173.1 GCA_900553825.1 uncultured Eubacteriales bacterium | reverse complement strand
GTATAAGAGACAGCCATGGTGCCGATGCAGGTGAGGTAAGCACCCACGCCCATGACCATTGCGGTGTTGAACGCGCTGCCTATTTCAATCGACACCATGTTCGCGCAATACGAAGCGGTGACGCCCGTGAGCACTGCGCCCGCCGCCAGGGTCAGGATGCCGAACACTCCGACGAAGAGGCGGATGAGCCCGAAGTTGAGCACCATCTTGAGCAGGTAAAGAATCGCGAGCACGCAAACCGCCGCAACCGCGATGTAGCCGAACACGACCATTGCATTCCTCATCGCGACGGGGTTCTTGCCGTCGAATTCGAGGTCCTCGAAAGCGTCCTCGATGCCTTCGCCTTCCTCGCCGATGACCAAATCGCTGTAATCGCCGAACGAGGTAGACAAGTCGGCGCTGCCGATAGCGGTGTCCGTCTCACGGACGGTCCATTCGTCGATGGCGACGCCTACAATCGAGATTGCGCACATGGCAATCACGACAATGCCCATCATTATTCCAAGCAATCCTGCTTTCTGTTTTGCTGCCATATCTTCTCCTTTTCGTCGGGACTCCCCGCCCGACATTCGCATTTATTGATAATAAATAACAGATTCCGACGAATTTGTCAACTGTTGTGACATTTTCCGCACACAATGTATATTATATGCATTTTCATTGATACCCTGAACAGATGAACGCCACGCGTTGATTATTGAAATTATCGACAGCGCACCGAAATTATGCATTCGGGCGCGAAATGCACTGTCCGCACGCTTTTCCGGCATACACGCGCGCGACAAAACATATATATCCCGCCCCGAGAATTTTTGTGAGGCTTGACATCTCCCGCAAGGCGGTGTTAAAATTAATTATAATCACTCGGGCAACCGGGAAAAAAAGGAGTATTGTTATGGCAAAGAAAAAAGCGTCAGTAAGCGTTTTCAACTGGGTCGTGCTCGGCGTTCTCGTCATAGCGTTGGTGCTTGGTATAGTGGGCCTCGTCATCGACCAGTGGACGACCACCGAAGAGTTCATGGGCAAGACGGGCGATGTTTCCTTCTCCACCTATGTCGAACAGGCCAACGATTATATGGAACTCAAGGGCGAGCTCGGTGACTTGGGCGACAGCGACGAGTTGAGCTCAGCCGACAAGATGGTCGGCATGGTCGCATTTGCAATCATCACCATCGTGCTGGTCGCAATCGCAACCGTTGCGTATGCGCTCAAGCTCTTCCTCAAGATAGGCATCCTGCGCTGGGTGGCGATTCTTGCCGGCATCCTCGCAATCGTTTCCGCACTCATCACCATCATCCTCACCGCAACCTTCTCGCAGATTGATGTCGGCGACGAGTCTGTGAATGCAATCAAAGTCGGTGCAGGCGCGGCACTGCTCGCGGTCGGCGGTTTCCTCGGCGGCGCGGCAGGCGCATCCGCAATCGTCAAGAAGTAATATCCGCTTCAAAAAGCAACCCCCGCTCCGTGCGGGGGTTTTCTTTTGCCTCGCGGATTTTCCGTGCGCGGTTTCCGAGGCACGGCACGGATTTTCCCCTCGACGAGAGAGGGCTCGCTCCTTTCGGGCTCTCATGCTCCGCACCCCCGAAGGTGCCCGCGCTTCCTCCCGGGTTACGCTTTGATGAGCTTTTGAAGCACCGCCGCCATCTCGTCCATCTTCGCGTCGGCGTCGCCGTGCTCGACGGAGGTTTTGACGCAGGTGTAGAGGTGCGCGGTCAACACTTCTCTGTTCACGCGCGCAAGCACCGCCTGTGCCGCCATGAGCTGGTTGGAGATGTCGATGCAGTACTGCCCCTCCTCGATCATCTTCACGATGCCTTCGATCTGTCCGCCCGCCGTCTTCAGGAGGCGAATCAACTTCTTGTCGTCGCGCATGGTCACACCCTCCGCTTCACTTTTCCGCGATTGCCGTCACGGGATAATCCTGTGCCTCGACGGCGGCCTTGAGCTCGCCCGCGTCAACGCCGTCCGCGGCGCGCACGGTTGCGCTTTTTTCCTCGAGCGACACCTCGACATCGGCGACTCCTTCGACCGCCCTCAACGCCTTTTCGACGCGTGCCGTGCAATGTCCGCACATCATACCTTCAACCGAAAGAACATAGGTTTTCATATTGTCACTCCTTTTGTCGTCATTCTCGCCGTTCCGTGAGCAAACCGCACAACCGACGGTTTCAGATTCGTTTTTGTCGGATTCAACACCGTTTTTTGCGACATTCCCCACAACGGGGCAAGCCCCGTCGGCACAGCCGCCGCCCGACAAAGCGGGTTTTGTCGGCTTGAAGAATTTGAGCCGCAACGCGTTCAGCACCACAAACAGGCTGGAAACGCTCATCGCCGCCGCGCCTATCATCGGGGTCAGCCGCACCCCGAACGGCACATAGAGCACCCCCGCCGCAAGCGGGATGCACAGGGTGTTGTAGATGAGCGCCCAGAACAGGTTTTCCTTGATGTTTCTTATCGTCGCGCGCGAAAGACGGATTGCGCTCACCACATCCATGAGGTCGTCTTTGACAAGCACGACATCGGCACTCTCCACCGCGATGTCGCTGCCGCTTCCGATTGCGATGCCGACATCCGCCCTGGTC
>USEV01000172.1 GCA_900553825.1 uncultured Eubacteriales bacterium | reverse complement strand
TTGTAAGAGAAACGAGAGCCCGCGTGTCGGCGGGCTCTCGAGGGGAGGGTGTGGGTATGGAAACGTCGCTACAGGCTCGCTACGTGCTTGCCGGCGAGATAGCCGCCGGTGATGGCGCGGCCGATGGAGAGCCCCTCGATGTCCATGGGGTAATCCACGCCGCCGAAGAACTGGCCCGAGGCGTTGCCCACGGCGTATTCCAGCCCCGCCACTCTTGCCACCACACCCTTGCCGGGCAGCGTTTCGAAGCCCTCCACCTCCGCAAAGGCTACGCCGTGCGCCGTCGCGTACGCCACCACCGCTTCGCCGAGGGGATGCTCGCTCTTTGCCTCTATGCCCGCGACCGCCCCGAGCACGGAACCGTCGCCGAAAGTAATGTCGCTGACCTCGGGCGCGCCCTCCGTCACCGTGCCCGTCTTGTCCAGCACCACGGTTTTCACCGAGCTCAACGCCTGCAACGCCTCGCCGCTCTTGAACAGGACGCCGATTTCCGCACCCTTTCCCGTGCCCACCATGACAGCAACGGGAGTTGCGAGCCCGAGCGCACAGGGGCAGGATATGACGAGCACGGAGATTGCGCAGGTGAGCGCGTGCTCGAAGGGGTATCCGCCCGCGAGCCATCCCACCAGCACGGCAAGCGCAATCGACATCACCACGGGCACGAACACGCCCGCGATTTTGTCCGCGATTCTCGCGATGGGCGCCTTCTCCGCCCCCGCGTCCTCGACGAGCTTGATTATCTTTGCGAGCACGCTCTCACCTCCGACCGCAGTCACCCTTGCGGTGACATAACCGCTGCGGTTGACGGTGCCGCCGATGAGCTTGTCGCCTTCCGTCTTTTCGACGGGCACGCTTTCGCCGCTTATCGCGCTCTCGTCGAGGAATGCGTGTCCCGTGACGACGACCGAGTCGGCAGGCGCAACCATGCCTGCCTTGACCACGACCACATCGCCCGCGACCAGCGTTTCGCTGTCGACCTCGGTTTCGACGCCGTCGCGCAGGACGATTGCTCCCTTGGGCACGAGCTTGCGGAGCCTGTCAAGCGCGTCGCCGGTGCGGCGCTTGGACACCGTTTCGAGGAACTTGCCCACCGTCACGAGCGCGAGAATCATGCCCGCCGACTCGAAATAGAGGTCGCCGACATACCTTTCGACAAGCGCGGTATCGCCGGCGCCGAGCCCGTAGCTCATCCTGAAAATGGCAAACAGCCCGTAGACCAGCGAGGCAAACGACCCCACGGCAATCAGGCTGTCCATGTTGGGAGCGCGCTGAAACAGCCGCTTGAAACCGTTGATGTAATACGCGCGGTTGACATAGATTATGGGCACGCAGAGGAGCAACTGCAAAAGCGCGTATGACACCGCGTTCTGTGTGCCCGTGAGGAACGAGGGCAACGGCGCGCCGAACATATGCCCCATGCCGACATACATGAGCAGGACCATGAAGACGAGCGACACAATGAGCCTCGTCAGCATCTCGCGCGTGGCTTTCTCGCGCGCTCCCGCCCTGTCCTTCGCCGCCCTGTCGCTCGCGCGCACGGCGGCGACGGGCTCCTCGGGCGCCGCGCCGTAACCTGCGGCGACGACCGCGTCAACTATATCGTCGGGAGTGAGCACCGCGCCGTCGAACTCGACGGACATCCCGCCCGTCAACAGATTGACGGACACACTCTTCACCCCGTCGAGCGCGGACACCGCCTTTTCGACATGCGCCGAGCACGCCGAGCAGGTCATCCCCGTGACAACAAACTTCTTCTTTTCCATAACACTCCCGCCGCCGAACTTTTCGGCACAGCCGCCTCGGGACACCCCGTCGGACGGCTCGTCATGTTTTCAAACCGATTCTCCCCTCCGTGACGCTTCCGCATACCCGCCCGCACCCGCACATACGAATGCTCCCTCGGCGCGGCAACACCCCACGGGGGTGTGGTGTCATTATAATATTCCTCTTTTACGCGCGCGTCAAGGGATTGCATCGCTTTTTTGCGCTGACGGCTCATTTAATGCCCGTGGTCGCCCCCCAAACGCCTTTGCCCTTCCGTTTTTAATCCCTCTTTATCCTGCTTCCCCTTTGCTTCCCTGTTTTCCCGCTCTCTATCCTTCTCTCCGCTTTTCCGCTTTCACCCTCTTTTCCGCCCACTCCCCCACCGTTACCCCGTCGCCCGCACCGAGCCCGCAAAAAACCCCGACTGCCGTCGGGGCTTTCCTTGCTCTTTATCGGTCTTACCGGTCGGTGAAGTTATCCGAGCGGTTCTTAAAACGCGGTCACTTTGCGTTGCGCTTCTTTTTGCGCTGTATTCCCGCCGCCCCGTAGTAGAGATAGCTGAAAAAGTTGACGGGGATGAGGAATATGCCGAGCCTGCGCATATTCTGCACAAGACGCGGCACCGCCTTTTCGGTCTGTGCCAGGTGGTGCACCGCAAGCGTCCTTTTGAACTCCTCGGGGTCCGCATTGCCGATGTCTATGCTCACCCCGACGCTTTCGCCCGGGAGCAAATCGAAAAAGTTGTCGGAAAACGGCGATGTGACAAGCGGGGTCCAGAGCCTTACCTGTCTCTTATACACATCTGACGCTGCCGACGATAAGG
>USEV01000171.1 GCA_900553825.1 uncultured Eubacteriales bacterium | reverse complement strand
GAGCGAATCCAGGTTCTCGTAAAACACCTGTGCGCCGCCGTCGGCGCGCACCTTGGTGACTATCGCGGTGTCGCAGTACGGCAACATGGTGCGGTAAAGCATGGCACCGCCTATCACGAACACATCGTCGGCGGGATATTCCGCCGCCTTCTTCAGGAGCTCGTCCACGGAGCGCACGAGAATATACCCTTTCTCCGCGGCGTCGGCGTCGTCGCCATCGGGGTTGAGGACGATGTTGACGCGGTTCTTGAGCGGCATACCGCCGGGCAGGGAGCGCAGGGTGTTGCTGCCCATCACCACGACTTTGCCGCGGGTGTGCTCCACGAAGTGTTTCATGTCCGCCCTGATGTCGAACAGCAGGCCGTTGTTCTTGCCTATGCCCCACTTTTCGTCGACGGCAACGATTGATTTCATAGCCCCTCCGTGCGCCTCATACGGCGACTTCGATCTTGTCTTTGAGCGGCGTCCACTCGTAGCCTTCGAGCGCGAAGTCGTCCACCGTGAAATCGTAGAAATTCCTGATTTCGGGGTTCATGACGAATTTCGGCGCCTTAAAGGGCTCGTTTTGCAAAATCTTCTCCACGATGGGGATATGCCTGTCGTAGATGTGCGCGTCCGCTATCACATGCACGAACTCCCCCGGCTTCAACCCGCTGACCTGTGCCATCATATACACGAGCACCGCATATTGCACCACATTCCAGTTGTTTGCCGTCAGCGTGTCCTGGCTGCGCTGGTTGAGGATTGCGTTCAGCCTGTCGCCCGTCACATTGAAGGTGACCGAGTACGCGCAGGGATAGAGGTTCATCTCGTGCAGGTCGGCGAAGTTGTAGATGTTGGTCATTATCCTTCTCGACGACGGGTTGTTCTTCAGGTCGAAGAGCACCCTGTCCACCTGGTCGAAGTCGCCTTCCTTGTAGTGGTGCTTGACACCGAGCTGATAGCCGTACGCCTTGCCTATGGAGCCGTTCTCGTCCGCCCAGCTGTCCCAGATGTGGGAGTTGAGGTCGTGGACATTGTTGGACTTCTTCTGCCATATCCACAAAAGCTCGTCGACGGCGGCGCGGAAATTGGTCTTGCGCAGCGTGATGATGGGGAACTCCTCCGCGAGGTCGTAGCGGTTGACCACGCAGAACTTCTTGACCGTGTGCGCGGGCGTTCCGTCCGCCCATTTCGGACGCACGGGAAGGTCGGTGTCCCACACCCCGTTGTCGATTATGTCACGACACATTGCCTTAAAGACGGCGTCTGCCTTGCTCATTGTTCCTCCGTGCGCCCTGCGGCGCGGCGGGCGCGGTCGCCCGCAAACGGTCCCGCCCGCGGCTTACGCCTTGAGGACGAGTTTCGCGTTGATTCTCCTCGCAACCTCGCGCGGGAGCTTGACCACCCTCCTGTCATAGGTGACCAGTCCGTTGATTTCCTCCTCGACATCACTCACCTGCGTGTACACGGTCGCGGAGAGCCCCTTCTTGATTGCGGGGATGACTTCCTTCTCGTAGAGCCTTTCGAACGCGGCGGCGAAGTCGTCGCGCGTCTTGAACTTCTTGTAGCCGAACAGCTTGCCGGGGCTGAACATGTGCCCCTCGGTGGGCAACGAATAGCCGCCGAACTCCGAGAGCACTATGCACCGTCTGTCGCGCGGAATGCGGACGGGGCGGAAATAGACATGCAGACTCTTGAGCTGCGAGGTGTCCTTGCCCTGGTCGTGCCAGCCGCTCACGCTGTCGATGATGCGCGTGGGGTCGAGCGAACGCAGTTTTTCCGTGATTCGGACGGAATCGAACTGCCCCCAGCCCTCGTTGAAGGGCACCCACACCGCAAGCGAAACGCAGTTTTTGAGGCGGCTGACCGTGTCCGCCATCTCGGAGAGATATTCCCTCCTGCCCTCCTCGTCGGCGCGGGAGAAGAATTTGTAGTGGTCGTCGCGGACATGAATGCCGATGAAAGGCAGGATTCCTATCGCCCAGAAGCTGTAATCCGTGCCCCCGGAAACCATGTCCTGCCAGACGAGCACGCCCTCCTTGTCGCAGTGATAGTACCAGCGCAGAGGCTCGATTTTGATGTGCTTCCTTATCATGTTGAAGCCCATGGACTTCACCAGCTTGACATCGTATTCCAGCGCGGCGTTGGAGGGAGGCGTGAGCATCCCGTCCGACCAGTAGCCCTGGTCGAGCACGCCGGTGTGGAAGTAGGGCTTGTTGTTGAGGGCGAGCCTGCGATAGCCGTCCCTGTCCGTGATGACGGAGAACTTCCTCATGCCGAAATAGGAGCGCACGATGTCGTCGCCGACCTTGACCGCGAGGTCGTACAGCTTGGGGTTTTCGGGCGACCACAGCTCGTAGTCGTCGAAATCGATGACCGCGACATCGTCGAAGCACTTGACGGCGGTGATGAGCTTGTTGCCGTCCATGATTGCGATGTCGACGCTCTCGACATCGCCCGCGATGTCCAGCTTGATGACCAGCTTGTCGCGGTCGATGTCGGGGAGAATCGTCATGTCGCGCAGATGCGTCTCGGGCAGGCTCTCCAGCCATACGCTCTGCCATATACCGGACTGCGGGGTGTACCATATCCCGCCGTGCGAGAGCTTCTGCTTGCCGCGGGAATGATATGAAGTGTCGGAGGGGTCGGTGACTATGACCTCAAGC
>USEV01000170.1 GCA_900553825.1 uncultured Eubacteriales bacterium | reverse complement strand
GCGTCAGATGTGTATAAGAGACAGGCATAATGATAGGCGACGGAGGCAACGATGTCCTCTTTGTCGTCATCGGCTCCAACATCGGCACCTGCGTCACGGCGCTGCTCTCGTCCATAGGCGCGAACATCAACGCAAAACGGGCGGCGGTGATACACCTGCTGTTCAATGTCATAGGCTCCATAATATTCTTCATCATCATGATATGCTGGACGGATATGTACGACGCCACTCTCGCGAGATGGTTCCCCGCCGCGCAGACTCAGGTTGCGATGTTCCACACCTTCTTCAATGTGATATGCACCGTGCTCTTCCTGCCGTTCGCACGCGGTTTCGTCAAACTTTCCGAGATTCTGGTCCAGCCCCGAAAGCACAAGGGCGACCACGCGGAAGAGAGCGAGGAACAGCGCTCGCGGCTGGACAAGCGACTGCTTGCAACCCCTGCCTTTGCAGTGGACAATGCAACACAAGAGGCACTTGACACATTGAAATCCGCAACATTAAGTCTGCATACTGCCGTTGAAGGCTTTGTCACACGCGATACCGCCAAGGCCGCCGAAGTGGAAAAAATCAACGGCGAAATGGACGAGAATCTGCAAAAGATAGACGCCTATCTCGTGCAGGTCTCCGCATACGATGTCACTCTCGACCTCGAGAAGCGCATCGCCGCGCTCCACTCCTGCCTCGGCGACATCCACCGTGTCGGCGAGCTCGCGCAGAATGTCACCAAGTACACCCGCCGCACGGAAAAGGACAACCTCTACTTCTCCCCCAAGGTCAAGGACGACATCAAGGATATGTTCTCTCTCCTGGACGATATGTCCGCCAAGGCGGGCAAAGCGATGTCCTCCGGCGACGCCTCCCTCATCGAGGAGGTCGAGGACATCGAAAACCGCATCGACGCCACGCGCAAAACTCTCATCAAGGAGCATGTCAAGAGGCTGGGCAGCGGCGAGTGCCGCCCCGAAAGCAGCGGCGTGTTCATCAACCTCGTGTGCAACCTCGAGCGTGTCGGCGACCACCTGAACTACATCGCCCACTCCCGCGAGTCCTATTGACCCTCTGCCCGACGCACTCTGCCGCCTGTGCGGCAAGGAGACATTATGGAAAAGCTCGTTTATCTCCTCGAAGACGACGACAGCATCTGCGACCTTGTCAAATGCACCCTGCAGCTCAACGACATCAGTTGCGCCACCTTCGGTTCGGTGAGGGCTTTCAGGGACGCGGTGACGGAAAAGCCCCCGCGCATCGCGGTGCTCGACATCATGCTCCCCGACGGCAACGGGCTTGATGTGCTCACCTGGCTCAAAAGCAAGCACACAGATGTCTATTGCATAATGCTCTCCGCGCTCGGCAAGGAATCCGACAAGGTCAACGGGCTCAACCTCGGCGCGGACGACTACATCGCAAAGCCCTTCGGCATCCTGGAATTTTCCGCCAAAATCGCCGCCGTGTTCCGCAGAATGAAGAAAAAGCCCACGGTCTTTGAAGTGGGCAATGTCTTCATGGATTGCGAAAAGATGCTCGTCACCCTCGACGGCAGGGAAATCAATCTCTCCGGCAAGGAATTCAAGCTTTTGCAGTATTCCCTCGAAAACCCCGATAAGGTGCTCACCCGCGACGAACTCCTCTCCAATGTCTGGGGATACGAGGGCGGCGAAACGCGCACAATCGACAACTATGTCAGCCACCTCCGCAAGCTGGGCTTCAACTACGAAACCGTGTTCGGGGTGGGCTACAAATTCAAATCGTGACGCCGCAGCGTCCTGAAAGATGAGAACGCGGATTCTGGTTGCAACACTCGTCATCACCATGCTCGGGCTGGTGCTTTTTTCCCTTGCGACCACCACAGTTTCCTACCGCACCCTCATTGAAAACACCGAGGCGATGCTCACCGTGCAGGTGAACTCGCTTAATCTCGACGCCTACACCGACGACGCCGCGGGCGCCGTCGCCCTCTCCGATACGCTGGACGGAATGCGCGTGACCTTCATGGACGCCTCCGGCAACATCACGGGCGACAGCGCAAACGCCGAAGTCGGCTCCTCCCGTGCCGACCGCCCCGAAGTCGCGGGGGCAATCGAGGACGGCATAGGCTCATCGGTGCGCCGCTCCGACACCACGGGCAAGGACACCCTCTATGTGTGCCGCCGCGTGGGCGACAGGCTTGTTAGGCTCGCCACCCGGACGGCGTCGCAACGCGATGTCATCGTGGATACGCTCCCCACCCTCGCGTGGTTTCTGGCGTTGGATGTCGTCTTCTGCCTGATATTCTCCTTCTTCGCCACGGCGTATATGCTGAAGCCCGTCGAGGAGCTCGCAAAGAAATCCCGCACGGAGGGCAAGCTCTCCACCAAATATCCGGAGCTCAACCCCATCACCGAAATCCTCAACCGCAAGAACGAGGAAATCGAGCAACAGATGGCGGTGATTGCAAGCGAAAAACAGCGCGTCGAGCGCGTGCAGGAATCCAAAAACGAGTTCATCTCCAATGTGTCGCACGAGATGAACACTCCCCTCACCAGCATAAAGGGCTTTGCGGAACTGCTTGAGCGCGGCGACCTCGACGAGGAAACGAAAAAGAAGGCGTACCGCATCATCAAGACGCAGGCGGACAGGCTGACGGGGCTCATCTCCTGCATCATCAACTTCAACGAGCTCGAAAACGACGAGCTGCCCTGCTA
>USEV01000169.1 GCA_900553825.1 uncultured Eubacteriales bacterium | reverse complement strand
GCGTCAGATGTGTATAAGAGACAGGATATAGACCGTCCCGTCGAGGTCGAAGAGGAAAAGCTCGACATCCTTAATGTTTTTCGCCATGGTCCTTCCTTGGTATTCCGCGGCGGTGCGCCGCTTCGTGAGTCAGTTTTCGCGCGCGGTCATGCCCTCGCAGAAGCCCGTCGCCGTGATGTAGGCGAGCAAGCCCTCGCATTCCTCGCCCGCGAGCGCGATTGCTCCCAGCACATCGCGTGCCGTCAGCGCGCTTTTGAGCCAGTAACCCGCGTCGTCGTACAGTCTGCGCCATCTGCGCTCCACCGAACGCATATCCCCGACGGCGAGTTTGTCGAAAAGGTCGAGCCTGTACTCCCCTAATACATAACTTATTCTAAAATACTCGTTTACGGAGAAAAAGTCAACGAGTTCAATCCCATTCGCCGCGTCGCACCCCCTCACGGCGGCGATTTTCCCCGCCGCGGCGGCGTGGTCGGCGGGCAACAGCGTGTCGATTGCGGGCGACGACAGGAACGAGGAGTAGAGAACCGCAAGCGTGCACGCCGCGACAAAGCAGTATTCCCCGCGCAAACGGGGTTTCTTGCCGGCGTTCGCCGCCGCCTTCGCCATGAGCTCCGCCGCGATGTCGCAGGCGTAACGGTCGTCGCTCTTCGCGCCCTCTTTCAGAAGGTAGAGCAAAAGCGCAACGGAGTCGCGCTCGCACTCCGGGTCGGGGTCGTCCCTGGCAAGCGCGGGACGCGCCAGCACCTTGTGCCTGTAATAGTCCTCGAACCTCCGCACGGGCATGGAGTAGTAAAGCCCGAGTCCCGCCGCCCTTTGCTCGGGCGAACAGGCGTCCAGCACCTCGCCGTCCACATACACCTGGCTCACTCCTCCGTGCCTCAACAGCCTGTCCTCGCAGGGAGAAACGGGCACGAGCACGCATTCCGCGCCCAGGCTCCGCGCGGCGCGCCCTGCCGATTCGCAGGCGGAAAAACCGCCCACCCCCACGGAAAGCCTGCAACACTCCTCCGCTTCGTCCGCGTGCGCCGCGTCCTTGAGCGTGACGCGGTAGCCGTAGTTTTTCAGCTCGCCCGCAACGCGCTCCGCACACTCCTTTCCCTCCTCGTCGAACACCACGAGCACCCGCCCGCATTCGACGAGCAAAGCAACCGTCACGGGCAGAGAGGGCAGAATTCCCCTGCCCGCGAAAACCGTCGCGCCGTTTATCTCCGTCTTTGCCGTCAGCACCGATTCCGAAAACCTTTGCGTATCCATAAGCCTCGCGGCAATGCTAGCACGCCACGCACCCCGAAGAAAGGGAAATCCCTTCCTTCCTTGCCCGAAAAGCGCGAAAAAGCACGAGAGCCGCAATCCGCGGCTCCCGTGCATTCTCCCCCCGTGAAGAATATGCTTTCACTTTACGGTGAGTTTGTAAATCTCGTTTTTTGGCACTCCCCTCTCGGCGGCAACTCTCTTCACCGCCTCCTTGCGGTCCACGCCCGCCTCGATGAGGGCGGCAAGATGTTCCTCCGGGCTCACGGCAAGCAATGGGTTTTCCTCCTCCGCGCCTTCGATGACCAGCACGATTTCCCCCCTCTCCTCACAGGCAAAGGAAAGCAGCGTGCTCTCCTCCACGCACTCGTGGATTTTCGTCATCTCGCGCACGGCGTACACCTTCCTGTCGCCGAGGATTCCTCCGAGCTCCGCCGCAAGCTCTTTTACATCGTGCGGCGCGACATACACGACGATGGGCAGACCCGCTTTCGCCGCCTTCTCCACCGCCTTCCTGCGCGCGCCCGCCTTCTCGGGCAAAAATCCGAGAAAGACAAAGCCCGTGCTCCTGACGCCCGAAAGCGCGATTGCCGTCGTCACCGCGCTGGGCCCGGGGACGCTTTCGACAGCTATCCCTTCCCTCCTGCAAAGTGCGACAACTTCCGCCCCGGGGTCGGAAACGGAGGGCATCCCCGCATCCGTCACCAACGCGACGCTTTTGCCGTTTGCGACATAATCCGCTATTTTACGCGCACATTCCGCCTCGTTAAACTTGTGATATGCAATGAGCTGCCCCTTTGCGCCTATTTCCGAAAGCAGTGGACGGCTGTGGCGCGTGTCCTCGCAGGCGACGATGTCGGCGTCACGCAAAACCTCGGCGGCGCGGAAAGTCAGGTCCCCGCGGTTGCCTATGGGGGTGCCTACAATGTAAAGCTTGGCTTTCACTTCAAAAGCTCCTCCATCTCCCTGCTCGGCTTGCCGTCCTCCCCCTCGGTGACGAGGCAGGAAACGGTCAATCCCGTCTTTCCGCCCTTGCGGGCAGTGAGCACGAACGCGCTGGCAGGCTTGTCCGCACGGGGATAAATCATGCAAAGTTTCTTGGGTTCGAGCGCCGCCGCCCGCATGGCGCACACCGCGTCCGCAAGCCTGTCGGCACGCATGACGAGGGAAAAGTCCCCTCCGAAGCGCAGGCACCTCGCGCCCGCCGTAACGAAATCCTCCAGCACGGCTTCGCCCTCGCGCTTGGACGAGGCGTGCCTGCCTCCTCCGTCGCCGTCGTCGAAGGAAAAGTAGGGAGGGTTGCACACCACCTTGTCAAAGCCGCCGTGTCCCAGCTCCTCTTCCGCGCCGCGCACATCGCGGCACACCGCGCGGTAACGCCCGTCCACGCCGCACTTCGCCGCGTTTTCGCGGGCGAGCTCGCAGGCGGAAGAAT
>USEV01000168.1 GCA_900553825.1 uncultured Eubacteriales bacterium | reverse complement strand
ACGAGATTCCTCTACGTCTCGTGGGCTCGGAGATGTGTATAAGAGACAGCAGCTAGGCAGAGAGGGCAGAGGCGAGGTGAAGACCGCAAGCCCCGAGCGGGTGCGCGAGCTTTCGGAAAAGACTTTCGGCACCGCGTTCCTCGTGTTCGACTGCGCGGAGCTCGAGCGCCTCTACAACGACTTCCCCGCGACGAGGAAACTGCCTGTATATGTGGGGGCGCAAAGGCGCCTCAACCCGCAGACCGCGGTGATTTTCGCACCGTCGCGCGGGTTCGATTTTTCCTATTACCGCACCGTGGTGGTGGCGGGAAGACCTCTTTCGGCGGGATATGCGCCTTACATAGCGGAAAATGTCGCGGAGTGCGTCAATCTCTACGGCGAGGCGGCAAACCCGCCCTGCATTTCGGACGACAAGCTCCGCGCCGCGTTCAGGGAATTCGACGCTATTTCCCGCAAGGGCGAGCGCGCGGCGAGCCCCGCCGCGCTCGAAACGACGGTGCGTTCCCGCGCCAAGCTCACGGCGGAGGAATACGAGCTCGCGTCCCTTGTCCTGAAAGATTTGGGATTGATTTTCGTGTCCGACAGGGGTATCATTACTGTATCCAGGAACAAAACCGAGCTTTCGGACTCGGCATATTACCGTAACACGAGGCATCAATGAACGATTTGCTTGTCAAACTCCGTAAAGCCTATCCCGACCACTATGCGGACCTCAAAAAGGCTTACGAATTTGCCGAAAAGGCGCACGCGGGACAGAAGCGCAGCTCGGGGGAGGATTACTTCATCCACCCCTGTGCCGTCGTGGAAATTCTCGCGGATTACGGTTTTGACAGCTCGACGCTCATAGCCGCGTTCCTGCACGATGTCCTCGAGGACACCGAAGTGACGCCCGAGATGCTCGCGGCGGAGTTCGGCGACGAGATTCTGGGGCTTGTGCAGGGCGTCACCAAGCTCGACAAATTGCAGTTCACCACCCGTGAGGACGCGCAGGCGGAGAACTTCCGCAAGTTCTTCATGGCGATGGCAAAGGATTTGCGCGTCATCATCATCAAGCTTGCCGACAGGCTCCACAATATGCGCTCGCTCGGGTATCTCCCCGAGGAGAAGCAACAGCGCATAGCGCGCGAGACGCTGGATGTCTATGCGCCGCTTGCGGGCAGACTTGGGATTTCCTTCTTCAAGTGCGAGCTCGAGGACCTCTCCATGCAGTACCTTTACCCCGACGAGTACAAGTACATCACGGAGTGCATCAGCAAGAAGAGGGGAGAGCGTCAGGCGTTGCTGGACGGCATAATGGAGCAGATTCGCGCCAAGATGAAGGAGATGGGCATCGAGGGCGAGGTGAACGGCAGGCCGAAGCACTTTTACTCCATCTACAAAAAGATGTATCAGCTCCACATAGATGTGGACCAGATATACGACCTGCTCGCCGTCAGGATAATCGTGGATTCGGTCAAGGATTGCTACACTATGCTCGGCGAGGTGCACACCATGTGGAAGCCGATTCCCGGCAGGTTCAAGGACTACATCGCCATGCCCAAGGCGAACAACTATCAGTCCCTGCACACCACGGTCGTCGCCGACGGCGAAACATTCGAGATTCAGATCCGCACCTACGAGATGCACCGCATAGCCGAATACGGCATAGCCGCGCACTGGAAGTACAAAGAGGGCACCACGGGCGTGGATACCGACCTGGACAACAAGGTGAGATGGCTGAGGGAAGTCATGGACGCCGAGAAGAATGTCGGCGACGCCAAGGAGTTCATGGACGCAATCAAAATCAATGTCTTTGACGACGAGGTCTTCGTGTTCACTCCCAAGGGCGATGTCTACGACCTGCCCGTGGGTTCAACACCCGTCGATCTCGCCTACAAGATTCACTCCGCCATAGGCAACAAGTGCACCGGCGCGAAAATCAACCGCAAGATAGTGCCGCTTTCCACGCGCCTGCAGACGGGCGACATCGTGGAGATTCTCACCGCAAACGGCAAGGGACCCAGCCTCGACTGGCTCAAATTCGTCAAGACCTCGTCCGCGCGCTCGCGCATACGACAGTATTTCAAGAGGGAACAGCGCGAGGAAAATGTCCGACGCGGCAAGGAGATGCTCGAGCGTGAGGCGCGGCGCAGGGGATTCAGCCTGACCGACCTCATGCAGGTGGATGCAATCGACACGATTCTGCAGCGGCTTTCCGTGGTGAGCGAGGAGGACCTCTACGCCAATGTCGGCTTCGGCGGGCTTTCCACGGCACAGGTGCTCACGCGCCTTGTCGAAGCCTTCCGCAAACAGCACCCCGAGGAACACGCCGAGGTGGTGGTGGACGCGCCGTCGAGCGCGCACAGACAGAAGTCGAAAAGCGGCGTTCTCATCAACGGCAACGCCAACTTCACGGTGCGTATGGCGCACTGCTGCACCCCCGTGCCCGGCGACGAAATCGTGGGGTACATCTCGCGCGGCAGGGGAGTTTCCGTCCACAGGCGCGACTGCCCGAATGTGAAGTCGATGGAACCCGAACGCCTCATCGAGGCGGTGTGGGACACCGGCGGCGACGAGAGCTTCAACGCGACGCTCTACATCACGGCGGAAAACTCGGGCGGATTGCTCGCCGGCATCACCGCATACATCGCCGCGGCGAAGATGCCGATAACCGCCGCCAATGTCAAGGTGGACGCAAAGGAACACATCGCGGATGTGGTCATCAGCGTGATGATAAAAAGCGCGGAAGACCTTGAAGCTGTCTCTT
>USEV01000167.1 GCA_900553825.1 uncultured Eubacteriales bacterium | reverse complement strand
CGGCGAGCTCGGCACGGCGCTTGGGCTTCTTGTCACATTGGTTGCGTGCGTGTCGTTGATCCGCGGCTCGCGGGACCCGCTTTCGCCATACGGTGTTTATTTGTAGCCGAATCGCGGAAAATAATGTCGGAAATGCGCGTCAAAACGCCGAATATGGAGTCATTCCGTTGTGAGCGCGGCGCATAAGTGGTATTATGTAGTGGGTATGGCGCATACCCTGCGAGGAAATATGGCAAAAGATGTCCTCCTGCGCTTCGAGGCAGGTTTCAAAAGGTTTGCGTACACGGATTTTTATCTGTTCGCGTTCGCGGCGATAGTGTTCATCGGCTGGGTGGCGGAGAGCGCGGTGTTCGGCTTTGTCGCGCTAGTGCTTCTCGCGTCCCTTGCACTTGTCGTCCTTGACGATTCGCTCCCTCTTCTCGCGCCTCTCTTTTACGCCATGTGCATGATTTTCACCGACCGAGTGGACGATTTCGCTTTCATGTGGCCGTGCTTCATACCGCTCGCACTCGCTTTGGTTGTGTTCTTCGTGCGCAACAAGCGCCGTTTCCGCAGGGGAGCGATGTTCTTCCCGCAGCTCGCCGTGTCCGTCGTCCTTCTGCTCGGCGGCGTGGGCGTCTGCACCGCGGAGGAATACCTGCGCGCACTTCCCAACGCGCTGACGCTCGGCTTCCTCGCGCTCGCCGTATATATGCTGGTCACGGTCTATTCCGGCAGGGACGAAAAGCGCGACCTCGGGCTGTACTTCGGCAAAATCCTGATGTGGCTCGGCTTCATAGTCCTAGCGGAAGTGGTGGTGTGGTACATCCGCGCCGACATTCCGCCTGCCGAGTGGGGCAGTCACGCCCGCAACTACGGCTGGGGCATAGAAAACAACGCCGCGACCATACTTTCGCTCACCGCGCCGATGTGCTTCTTCCTCGCCACGCGTTACAGGAACGGCGGCATCTACGCCGTGCTCGGGCTGTTGCAGTATGTCGGCATAGTGCTCACATTCTCGCGCGGCGGAATACTGATGGCGGTGTTCACGGGTCCGGTATCCGCGGTCTTTGCGCTTGTCAAAGCGGTGGACAAAAAGCGCATGGGCATCACATACGCGGTTACGGCGGCGGCCGTTGCCGTGTGCCTGGGCGTGCTACACGACTCTCTGGGCGCCGCGATGGGCTCCCTCCTCGGGCAGGGCTTCGGCTCAAACGGCAGGGCACCTCTCTACGACGAGGCAATCGCGCTCTTCAGGGAGCACCCATTCCTCGGCGTAGGGTTGGGCTACAGCGGCCCGAACTTCGACATCAACACCATGCAGTTTTATTGGTTCCACTGCACCTTCCTGCAAATCATCGCAAACATGGGCATAGTGGGGCTTGTGGTTTACGCCGTCTACTATGTCGCAAGGTTCCGCGCCGTGCTCGGCAGGCTGTCTAATCCGTTCAACCTGTTCACGCTCATAGCCTGGCTTGGCTTCGAGGGCTACTCCATGATGGACACGGGCACCTTTGTCGGCTTCCCGACGATGTCCATCGTGCTCGCAACGACCGCCGTCCTGGAGCTTGCCGCCCGCGGCAGACGCTTCGAGGGCGAGGTCGACGAATACAACCGCACCTTCCGTCGCGGGGGAGTGAGCGCGAAAGCGCGCTACTACGACGCATTCACGCCCGAGTACACCCGTGCGTCGGAGTCGCTGTGAGGCAGTGCGACACAAACCGAACGATATGACAAAAACGCCGTTTTTACGGCGTTTTTGTGATGTTAAAGGTCGCTTTCAGTTTTTTGCCTTGTTCGGCGCCACGCGGGATTTGCACTTCGCCTTGAACATGGCGTCCTTCACGGTTATCTTTTCGGCGGAGCACATTCCGTTTGCATTGTACGAGCATTCCGCCGAGCATTGCACGATGCTGTCGACGGCCGTGCCGTGAAATTCCTCGCCCGCCTCCACATCGGCAAAGGACTGGGCAAGCGCCCCGCCTTCGCGCTTTATGCGGCTGCGACACGCCGCCGTTTCGCCCACGGTGATGATGCCCGCAAGACAGCGGCATTTGAGGTTGTGTTCGCAATTGGATGTTTCGCAGATTATCTCTTTCATAAGTACCTCCGCTTTTATTGTGCCCGTTAAAGAGGTTTTTACACCTCCGAGGCCCTCCCGTCGTCCGCGCGGTTTTGTTTCGCGGGCTGAACGGCGGGCTGAACGGCGGGCTGAACGGCGGGCGGAACGAGGTGTCGACGGGGTGTTGTATTTACCGCGCGCGTGTGGTACAATCGTGGAAAGGAGATTCTTATGAAAGTCATTTTGAACCAGGATGTCAAAGGCACGGGCAAAAAGGGCGAGATAGTCGAGGTCAACGACGGCTACGCCCGCAACTTCCTCTTGAAAAAGGGGCTTGCCACCGAGGGCACGACGCAAAACCTGTATGTCGCCGAGCAGCGCAGGAAAGCGCACGAGGCGAAAGTCGCGGCGGAACGCGCCGCCGCAACCGAAGTGGCGGGCAAACTGCGCGGCATCGTGGTCACCGTCAGGATGCGCGGCGGCGACAACGGCGGAAAGATGTTCGGCTCCGTGACGGGCGAAAACATCTCCGCGGCGCTCGGCGAGCTCGGCTTCGACATCGACAAGAAAAAAATCGAAATCAAGGAGAGCATACGCGACTTCGGCGACTTCGAGGTGACGGTGCGCGTCTATCCCGAAATTTCGACACGCCTGAAAGTCAAGGTCGTGAGGGCGTAAGGTGGACGAGATAGACCTCGGACGCGGCGCGTCGGTGTGGGTTGCCGACGGCGGCTACCG
>USEV01000166.1 GCA_900553825.1 uncultured Eubacteriales bacterium | reverse complement strand
CGAGATTCCTCTACGTCTCGTGGGCTCGGAGATGTGTATAAGAGACAGCCTCCACCACGGCGACGGCGGCAAGGAAAAACTTTTCGATGAGCGCGACATCGATGTTGTCGGCGGAATCCTTGCGGGTGTGATAGTAGTCGGGCATGAACGACATCGCGGTGACGGAAGTCGCCTTGAGCCCCGCCGCGGCAAACGCCGCCGCGTCCGTCGCACCGAAACCCGCGCCGCCCTTTTTGAAATCCAGCCCCGTGGCGCGAGCCGCCGAGGAGAAAATCTCCGCCGCTTCGCGGTCTAGCTTCACAAGCCCGTTGAGGTCACGCGAACCGACGCGCACCGCGTCCGCTTCGCGCAGAACATCCAGCGTGATGAAAATCGCGTCGCCGTACTCTTTTGCGTGCTCGTCACACCACGCCTTCGCGCCGCGGAGCCCGCACTCCTCCGAACCGGTGAGCACCACTCCGACCTCGGTGTGTTTCAGTTCCACGCCCGCCTCGTGAAGCGCCTTCATGAGCGCAACCGCGGTGAAGCAACCCGAGAGGTTGTCGTTCGCACCGGGGACAATCTTTTTCTCGTCCGTCATGAAGAGGCAGGCAATCCAGAACGGGACAAACACAAGCCCGACAACGCCGATTATCATCCACTCGTCGCGGGCGAGCCCCGTGCCCACACTGCCGAGATACGCCCAGCGCGCGATGTTCGCCGCGAGGAAATACACCGCCCCGACAAGGCTGCACACAATCACGGCGACAAACGCTTTGCCACCGAACTTTGCGGAAAGGCTCATTTCGGGAGCGGCGTCGAGGTGCGCGGTGAAAAACACGCGCCGTCTGACTTCACCGCTGCAAGGAAGCACGGCGGTCACATTGTGCGAAAGCGCGGTCTTGTACGCCCCGTCGAATGCACGGGAACAGAGCAACCCCTGCACGACGAATGGCACCATGGCAAGCACTATGAGCGCGACCGACACCATGGAAACGAAAAAGTACGCGGCGAGGGCGAGCACCATGCACACCACCGTCACGGACACCCAGCCCATGGCGGCGCCGGGCGCGACCTTGAAAGGCTCGAGCATGACTTTCGCGCCCGTCTTCGAGAGCGCGCCCGCCGTGTATTCGGCGGCTTCCTGCTCCGCGACGGAGCCCGCAAGACGCGGGGACATATTCTCCGCGCAGTACGCTATTTCCTTCTCGATATATTCCGCGTTTTCACGCGAACGCTGTTTTATCACATCAAAACTCATACTTCAAATCCAGGTTGAGATTTCTCATCATCATTTTGAGCAACTCTTTCAACACCTCTTTCTCTTCCTTTTCGAAGTTGGCGAAAGCGGTTGCAAAATACCTTCTGTTTGCCTCGTCGATGAGCGCGGCAACCTTGCGTCCCTCGTCGGTGAGGGCAAGCTGTTGCTCGCGTTTGTCGTCCTCCGACACCGTGGCGGTGAGATAATTTTTCTCCTTGAGGAGCTTGACGCTGCGCGAAACGAGCGCCTTGCTGACATCGGCATACTGCGCGATGTCGCTCGCCGTGGGGGTGCTCTCCACGCTGCTCAGAACCACGATTTCGTTTGGGGAAAGGTCATAACCTTCCAGCGCGTTGAGCTGGAAGTCCGTGTACGACCGCAATAGTTTTCTGTATGCGGAAAAGAAAAATGCCGCGCTTCTTATGTCCATAAAATTAGTATAACATTGAAACAATATTTTTTCAATAGCTGGGGAGTAAAAAAGTTAACCTTTTTATCTATTTTGTGTGAAGGCGTCAGTTTGCGGAGAATTTGCGCAGGACCGCCGCCGCGCTCGACCACGCCCATTGCAGGTTGTAGCCTCCGCATATACCGTCGATGTCCAGCACCTCGCCGATTGCGTACGCTCCCCTCACCTTGAGCGATTCCAGCCCGTCGTCGAATTCCGCCGTGGAAAGGCCGCCCGACATCACCTGCGCCGAGGAGGCGTCCAGCGTGCCGCACAGTGTAAGAGGATATGCCTTGACAAGCGACGCCGTCGCCTGTACGACCGCGCCGTTCGCCCTGCGCGCTATGCGCTCCGCCACCCTGGAATGGAACATTCCTTTGAGGCTGACTTCCGGCGAAATGCCGCGTTGCAAAATGGCGCACACCTCATCGAATGTCATGTCGGGAGCGAAATCGATTGTAATGCAGTCGCCCACGCACGCCTGCCCGCGAGCATAGAGCGCGGAGAGGTTGAGCACCGCTATGCCGCTGATTCCGTATTCCCTGAAAAGCACTTCCCCTTCTTCCCGCGTTCCACGCAGAGTCACGGCGCATTTGACGCGCACTCCGTTCAACCCTTTGACATCGTCCTTGTCCGTTTTGATCGGGACGAGCGACGGCACGAACGGACGAACCCCGTGCCCGAGCGAGGCGAAAAGCGAAAGGCTGTCCCTGCCGTTTGAGGCGTTTGAGCCGGAGGCAAGCACCACGGCGTTTGCAAGATATTCCTCGGCGACGCCATCCTTTGTCCGCACGCCGATTGCGAAACCGCCGTCTTGCGCACGGAGCGCCGTCACGGTTTTTCCCGTGAGGAGCGTTGCGCCCGCGCAGTTTGCCGCGCGCATGAGAGTGTCGAGCACGCTTGCCGCGCTTTCGGAATAGGGGTACACTCTGCCGTCCGCCGTGACGCGGGTGACAAGCCCCATTGAATTGAAATCCCTGACCGCGTCATGCGACGAATAAGCCTTCAGAAACGGCGCGACGAAAGAGGGGTTGTTGTAGCCTTCCGCCGTGCAGTGAAGCCCCGTCAGGTTGCACCTGTCTCTTATACACATCTC
>USEV01000165.1 GCA_900553825.1 uncultured Eubacteriales bacterium | reverse complement strand
CCGAGAGGCGACAGCCCGCGACGAGGTCGTTCATGCGGTTGAGCGTCTTGAGGAAGGTGGACTTGCCGCACCCCGAGGGTCCTATCAGTGCGGTTATCTCGCGGGCGGAAATGTCCATGTCCACGGCTTTGAGCGCGCGGAAGTTGCCGTAAAAGAGGTCCAGCCCGCGGACGCGGAATTTGGGGAAGACATCCCCCTCACCTTCGGTGCGCGCGTAGACCATTCTGAGATCGGAATCTTGCATCAGTACTCCTTTTTGAAGCGGTTGGCGATGAACTCTGCGACCCCGTTGATGACGAGGACGAGGAGGATGAGGACGATTGCCGTCGCCCAGGACTGCTCGACATAAAGCCCCTCGCTCGCGAGCACATACATGTGCACGGCGAGGGTTTCGCCGCTGCCGAGCAGGGAATCGGGGACGCGGGTGACGGTGCCTGCGGTGTAGATGAGAGCGGCGGTTTCCCCGACCACTCTGCCCAGGGCGAGTATGACGCCCGAGAGAATGCCGGGGAGCGCCGAGGGGAGGACTATTCTGAACACGGTGCGGAGCTTACCCGCGCCGAGGGCGAACGAGCCTTCGCGGAAGGAGGCGGGGACGGACTTCAGCGCCTCTTCGGTGGTGCGCATGACGAGCGGGAGAATCATGATGGACATCGTCAGTATGCCCGCGAGCATGCTGTAGCCCTTGAAGAGAATCTCGACGAAGAGGAGCAGCCCGAATATGCCGTAGACAATCGAAGGTATGCCCGCGAGGGTTTCCGCCGCCATGCGCACGACGGCGACGAACTTGTTTTTGGAGGAGGTGTATTCCACCATGAATATCGCGGCAAACACGCCTATCGGCACGGCGATGAGCAGGGACATCCCCGCGATGATGAGGGTGTTGAAGAGCGCGGGCACGAGGGACTTGTTCTCCACGGTGTATTCGAGCTCAAAGAGCTCCGGGGTGAGGTTGGGCGCGCCCTGCATGATGACATAGACGACAATCCAGCACACGACGCCGACCGTGGCGAGCGCGGAGAGCATGACGAGAATCATCATGACGAACGAGAGGGGGTGCCTGGCGTATTCCCTCAACCTGTCGCGCGGGGAACGGCGGTTGACGAAGGGTTTGCCGACGAGGTCGGCGGCGGGGTTTTTGAGGGCGGGGAGCTTTGCGACCGAAGACTTTGTCATTTCGCCCTCCCCTTGCGCCTGATGACGGCGACGAGCAGATTGATGAGCAATATGAAGACGAACAGCACCGCCGCGGTGGCGATGAGCGCACCGCGATGGGTGTCCGTGGCGTATCCGAGTTCGAGGACGATGTGCGAAGTCATGGTGCGGACGCCGTCGAGCAGACTTTCGGGCAGAACGGTGCGGTTGCCGACAATCATGACGACCGCCATCGTCTCGCCGATGACTCTGCCGAGCCCGAGCACGATGGAAGTCATGATGCCCGACTTCGCCGCGGGAAATTCCGTGAAAAAGACTGCCCTCTCGTGCGTGGCTCCGAGGGCGAGCGCGCCTTCGTAATAGCTTTTGGGGAGCGCGCGCAGCGCGGCTTCGGACACGCTGATTATCGTGGGGAGAATCATGATGCCGAGGACGACGGACGCGCTGAGGATGCTGAAGCCCGTGCCGCCGAGGTTGTCCCTCACGAGGGGGACGATGACGCTCATGCCGAAATAGCCGTACACGATCGAGGGGATGCCCGCGAGGATGTTGGTCATGGGCTTGACGACTTTGTAGAGGGGCTTGGGGCAATAGCGCGCGAGGAACGCCGCCATGAGCAACCCCACCGGCACACCGATGACGAGGGCGCCCGCGGTGACGAAGCACGAGCCGACGATCATGGTGCCGATGCCGTAGCTCGGCGGGACATTTGTCGGCGCCCACAGGTCCGAAAACAGAAATTCCACCAACCCGATTTCACGGATTGCGGGGAACGCCTGCGCGAAGATGAACACACAAATCACCGCCACGCACAGCACGAAAATCGCCGCCGCGATTGCAAAGACGATTTTCATGGAAATCTCTTTGAAAAGCGATAAAGTCATATCAAAAGAGCCCGAAGGCCCGGTTTTTCTCTCTTTGACGGGGGCAACCCCCCTGATGAGGCGACGCGGTTGCGCCGTCGGCGCGCCGTCCGCGGGCACGGCGCCCGCGGACGACACGGTGATGAAGCGTCACTCTGCGCTCGTGATGTCAGCCCAATTGCGCAGCTCGCCCGTGAAGATGAGACGAATCTGCTCCATGGTGAGGTTGTTCACGGCGTTTTCGTTGTTGACGATGACCGCGATGCCGTCGTTTGCGATGACGAGGGGGGTGAGCCCGTTTTCGATTTCACTCTGCTTGACCTCGCGAGAAGCCATGCCCAGCTGAATCGTGCCGCTTGCGACATCCCTCATACCGCCGGAGGAATCGGACTTGCTGAGCTCGATTTTCGCGGCGTCGACGCCGGAGAGCTCGACATACTTCGCGATGAGCTTCTCCATGAGGGGATAGACGGAAGACGAGCCGCCGATTGCGATTTCGCCTGCGGGAGCGGAGGCGGGAGCGACATATTCCGCCGCGTCCTCGACGACGGTGACATACTTCTCGTCATTGATGACTTCCTGCGCCTGTGCGGAGCCGAGGAAGTTGGTGACGAAGTCGTTGAGCAGGGCGTTGGAAGCGAGCGTCTCCGCCTTGTAGGCGACATTGAAGGGACGGGCAATCTTGTACTCGCCGCTCTTGATTGTCTCGGTGCTGGGTGCGACGCCGTCGACGCTGACCCTGTCTCTTATACACATCTGACGCTGCCGACGATAAGGCT
>USEV01000164.1 GCA_900553825.1 uncultured Eubacteriales bacterium | reverse complement strand
CGTTCATCGTCGGCATCTCGGTCAACGGCAACGGCAGGGGAGATTACACCGACATTGCGACGCTTGTCATAGCTATCCTCGCAATCGTCATCTCCGGCATTCCCAGCGGCCTCACCAACATCGTGTCCTACGCGATGATAGGCGACACCGTCGAGTACCTCGAGCTCAAGACCGGCGAAAGGGCGGAAGGCATCTGCTTCGCCATGCAGACATTCATCAACAAGATCGGTATGGCAATCGGCGCGTTCATCGGCGTCATGGGCTACTACCTCGCAGGCGTCACCGCCAACAACCCCGGCGCGCTCGACGCGGCAGGCAAGGATGTCATGTGGATCATGCTCATGCTGGTTGCGGCACTCAGCTTCATCCTCTCCGCAGTGCCCATGTTCTTCTACAAGTTCACCGAGAAGAAGCAGCAGGAGGCAGTCGCGGAAATCAAGCGCCGCAAGGAAATGGCTCTCGTCGTCGAAGGCTCTGACGGCAGCTCCGTCGAATACTACGGCTCCGAGGACAAGGACGAAAGCGTGGAAGTCGTCGACATCAAGGATGCCGAGGGCAACGAAGAGGAAATCGTCGAAATCACCTCTTCGGACGACGATTCCGACGACAAGAAGTGATAAAACACATTGCATGAAAACCCGTCCGAAAGGGCGGGTTTTCCGCTTATCAGAGGCAAAATGCGTTTCGCGCGCGCTCTTGCGCGCACAATAAAAGCGTCAATATGCGAAAAACAGATTGCCTTATCGCGGAAATGGCGTTACAATCAAAAAGGTCTCGCGCGGAATGCGCCTGTGTGTGCGGGCGCGTATGCAGCGGGCTCCGAACGGTGCTTCATGAAGAAGAAAGATATTGTCTTAATCATCGTTTTCGTGCTTATCGTGGCGGCTCTCATCGTCGGGATATGTCTGACCGACGGTCTTTACACCTCGGATGAGGACATCTCCGACGCCATGCAGGACGCCGTTTTGCACGAGGAAGGGCAGGTCAGTCTGTTCGGGCTGGCTGTCAACCCCGCGCTCATTTCCTCCATCACCGTCACTTTGATATTGCTTGTCTTCGCACTCGTCGTCAGAGTGTTCGCAATCCCGCGGTTCAAGAATGTCCCCGGCAAATTCCAGCTGTTCATCGAAAGCGTCGTGGGCTGGTTCGACGGCACCGCGCGCTCAAACAGCCCTCACCGCAATTCCTTCCTCGGGGCGTATATCTTTGCAGCGGGCGTCTACATCTTCGTAGGCACGCTCTTTGAGCTCATCGGCATTCAGGTCGAGACGGTGCACGGCACCTCAATCTCGCTCCCCGCACCGCTCAGCGACATCAATGCGGCAATCGCCCTCGGCTTTTTGAGCTACTTCATCATCCTCTCGGGCGGCATAGCCGCAAACGGTCCGAAGGGCATTCTGCGTCCTCTCAAAGACTTCTCGTTGCCCATTTCCATGAGCTTCCGTCTCTTCGGCGCGTTGCTTTCGGGGCTTCTCGTCACGGAGCTTGTTTATTACTATCTGGCGTTGAGCTTCGTGCTCCCCGTGATTGTGGGCGTGCTGTTCACTCTGCTTCACGCCGTCATACAGACAATCGTTCTCGTGACGCTGACATCGATGTTCTACGGCGAAGCCGCGGAGCCTTTCAAGAAGAGAAAACACAAAGAAAAACATAAACAGGACAGCGACGCCGTCGCGGTCCATGAGGTTTGATATGAACAAGGCACTGAAACTCAAGATAACCGCACTCGTGCTGTTTGCAGTCATAGCACTTGCCGCAATCGGACTTGTGCTCGGAATCGTGTTTGCCGACGATGTCGCGTTTGCGGCGGAGGACAACACGACTACGGAAACCCCCGCCGTCGACGCCGAGGAGGAACCCGCAGTCACCGAACCCGCCGACAACGGCGACGACAGCAAGGGCACAATCGCGCTTGCCGCGGCAATCGCCGTCGGCATTGCCGCCGGTGCGGGCGCAATCGGCATGGGCATCGCAGTCGCAAAGTCCAACGAGAGCATCGCCCGTCAGCCCGAGGCTAAAGGCGACATCCGTTCCAGCATGATGCTGGGTCTGGTGTTCATCGAAACGGCGATTATTTACGCGCTCATCGTTGCGATACTCGTCATCTTTGTGCTGTAGTAAGGAGTAACGGGAAAAATGCCGCTTAACATCGATTGGCAACAAATCCTGCTGCATCTTCTGAATTTCGTCATACTGGCGTTCGGGCTTTACTTTTTGCTCTATAAGCCGGTCAAGAAGTTCATGAAAAAGCGCCGCGATGAGTATGCCGAGAGGGAGGACAAGACAAAAGCCGCCCTCGACGAGGCGGAGAGCAAGAATGCGGAATACGCCGCCAGGCTCGCCTCTGCCGAAGAGGAGATAGCCTCGATGAAACGCGCCGCCGCGGAGGAACTCGACGCCGCAAAGGAGCAGAGGCTCGCCGACGCCAAGAAGGAAGCGGACGGCATCATCGCGGACGCAAAGGCGCGCGCACAGGAGGAGCACGACAAGCTCATCGGAAGGGTGGATTCCGACATACGCGACATAGTCAACGACATGGTGAAGAAGGTCGCGTTGCCCGCGGACACGGACGAGGCGTATGCCGAATTTTTGGATTCCGCGGCAAAAGAGGACGGGGCGGACAATGGCAAAAATGCTCGCTAAACTCTATTCCGACACCAAACCCTCGGCAAAGCGATTTGCCGAGTTTTCGGCTTTTCTGACCCGCAAATACGGCGAGTGCGAGCTCGAATGGGTGAAGAGCGATATGCCTGCCGGCGCTTTCAGGCTGGAAGCGGGCAGCGACATTTACGACTGGACCGCCGAAGGCAGGATGCGTCAGCTCGGCGACGAATTGACGCGCCTTGTCACGCG
>USEV01000163.1 GCA_900553825.1 uncultured Eubacteriales bacterium | reverse complement strand
TATTATTATACGCTATTTCTCGTCAAAAATCAACCATTTGTTGTGACAGAGCCTTTGAGAATTTCGCCGCCGCGGCGGTGGCGGTGTGCGTGTCGTACGCCGCGGGAATTTTGTTCGGGCAACGCTCGATGTACGATGTCATACAGGAGAGGGACAGGCGCGCTGTGAGCGCTCCCGTCTACAAACGCGGAGGCGTCGGGATTTAGCGATTGCCGACGGATAAGGAGGAAACCGTGTCGGAAAGTGAAAGAGATGAGATGAGGGAGCGGGATATTCGCCCCGATGCCGAAGCGGCGGGTGCCGACGGCGGCAATTCGGTCGTGTGTCCGAGCGTAAAGCTCATTCCCGAAGTGTCGCGCGTCGCGGCACGGCGGGAACGCAAGGCCAGGGCGATGAAAATCGCTTGTGCGGTGCTGGTGCCGTTTTGCGTGATTGTCATCGTTTTCGCGTGGCTGCTCAATGCGCGCTCGCTCGGAATAGATGGCACGGGCAACACCGATTCCGCCTACGGAACGGTGCTCGCCGACATAGAGGGAATAACGCAGGCAAATCCCCGCATCGTGGACATCGCGATGCTCGGTGCGCACGACGCCAACACATCTTCCCTTTCGGTGTCGTGCGGCGCGGACGACTCCGTGGAAAGCCCGTTGCTTTCCGCAATATTCCCGATAAGCTCCGGATTTCAGTACCGCTATGCCGTGACGCAGGCCGTCTCGCCCTACCGCCTCATGATGCAGGGGGCAAGGTTCATGCACTTCAAATTCGCAAGGATAGACGGCGTCTACCGCGCGTCGCACTCCGTGCTCGGCCGCGAGTTCGTCTTCGACATCCTGGATGTGCTCCGCTTCCTGGACGAACACCCCGGGGAAGTGGTCGTGCTCCTTTTCCAGTGCACGAACGAGACAGTGGGCGACAACGCCGATTGCATGGCATTCAACGAATGGCTTGCAGGGGTGCGCTACGACGGCAAAAACCTCTACGATTATATGTGTTACGGCGCTGTGGACGGCATGAACCTGGGCTTTTCGGGCAAGGGGATTGACGAGCTGCGCTATAACGATGTCACCGAGAACGGCGCGCATGCGGGGGTGGTGATGTTGCAGCGCTTCAAGCCGCTTTACGGAGAGGACGAATACAGCGGATATTTCTACGACATGGACAAAAACGCCCTGCACGAATGGCACAGCAGAATGGGCGAAGAGGTGTTGACGGAGAGCATCGACGCCACCTGCCGCGAGGTGGCATCCGACCCTGCAAACACGGGCTTTCTGCGCGTGAACCAGACGCAGGCGGCGATGTCGGCGGCAAGCCTGGGCGACATATTCCGTTCAATCGGGGCATGGTCGTTGCTGAAATTCGCGGAAGGATACAATGTCGCGCTGTTGGAGAACGAGAGTTTCGACGAATGGCTGAAATACATGCCCGTGTTCCAGGTGGATTTCTTAAACAGCGACGAGGGCGATTTCAACCGTCGCGTCAACGCGAAAATACGGGAGAGAAACGAGCAGATAGTGCGGATTCTGCTTGCGGACGGAGCAACGGATGAAGATATATATCGTTAGGCACGGACAGACTGACCTCAACATACAAAAGAGGATGCAGGGCAGGAAAGGGCTCGCCTTGAACGCGGTGGGCATAAGCCAGGCGGAGGAACTCGCGCGGGAGCTTGCGGGGGTGAAATTCGACGCCGTTTTCTCATCGCCGCAGGAAAGGGCGGTGCAGACGGCGGCAATTGCCTCGGGCGGCGCGCGGGTCGTCACGGACGAGAGGTTGCAGCCCTTCGATGTCGGCAGTGCCGACGGGCAGGTCATCGACGAAAGCATGCACCTCACCGTCGGGCTGATACCAGACCCCGCCTACTACACGGGCGTCGAGGACCCCGATGCCTTCGTCGCGAGAATTTTCGACTTCATGGAGGAGATGAAGGCGCGCTTTTCGGGCAAGGACGGCGCGGTGATGATTGCGGGACACAAGTGTACGACGGGCTGCATTGACTGCTGGTTTTCGGGCATGCCCGCCGACGGCGACTTCTTCTCGCGCTCGGTGAAAAACGGAAAATGCAGGGTCTACGAAATCTGAAAACAATCGAATAAATATGCAATATTCCGAATAAAAACTCAATTCAATAAATAAAATGCGCCTCATGGCGCATTTTTCTTTTTGTTTTGCGAATTGATTTTTGCGCAAATTTGCGGCGGACGGTCAATCGAGAAGCCCGCGGTCGCGGAAAAACTTTTCGTTGTAGACGACGGAGGGGTGGTCGGGGCGGATTGAGCGGGCGGTCCTGTGACACTCCAACGCGCGCTTTTCGTCGCCGTCGCCCCAGTAGCACGCGGTGAGCTCGATGAGCGGAATTATAGTGCGGCTTTCGGGGGTGTCGAAGTCGCCGAGGGCGGAGAAATCTTTTGCGGAGAGCGCGGCGGTGAACCAGTATATCGCCTCTTGGTAACGCCTCCGTTCCTTGAAAAGAGTGCCGATTTTGCACAGCACCGCGGCGCGCGGCTCGCCGAAACGAAAGCTCCCGAAGAGCGTCGTCAGCGCCTCGTCGCGCTTGCCCAACGCGATTTTGCAATCGGCAAGCACTTTGCTCGCCTCGATTCTGTTGACCGCCCAGCTTTCGGTGTCGACCGCCTTTTGCAGGACGGCTTCCGCCTCCAGCAACAGATTGTTGGAATAGAGCTCCCTGCCGTAGTAAAACATATTGCGGTTGTCGAGTTTCGCGCCCGCCGCGATGTGCCTTTGATATATGTCGAGGTTGCGCCGCCCGCGCACTTTGCCCTCCGTCTCTCCGTGGCGCACCGTGAACAGGGAGAACGCGATTTTCCCGTGAGGGGCTATGCACTCGTGCACGAA
>USEV01000162.1 GCA_900553825.1 uncultured Eubacteriales bacterium | reverse complement strand
CTTATCGTCGGCCAGCGTCAGATGTGTATAAGAGACAGGGTCAAGCCCGACCATGGGCTCGTCGAGAATCCACAGCGGCGGGTTGTGTATGAGGCTGCCCATCATGCATATCTTCTGTTTCATGCCGTGGGAATAGCTGCTGATGAGAGTGCCTATTCTCTCCCCCAGTCCGAAACACTCCTGCAACTCGGCAAGACGGCTCTCCCTGTCCTCCTTGCTCACGCCGTAGATGTCCGCCATGAAGGCGATGTACTCGAGCCCCGTCATCTTGGAGAACACGGCATGGTTGTCGGTGACGAAGCCGAAGCTCGCCTTGACGGCGGTCGCGTCCGTCTTGACGGAGCGTCCGAAAACGGAAATCTCCCCTTCTGTGAAGGGGAGCATACCCGTCAGACATTTCAGAGTCGTGGATTTTCCCGCGCCGTTGTGCCCGAGGAGCCCGACGATTTCGCCGCGGTCGATTGAAAAGGAAATCCCTTTCAAGGCGTACTCGCGTGCACGCGGATATTTCTTCTTCAGCGCCTCAACCGTCACGGCATTGGTGCCCTGCACCGCCGCATCGTCCGCAGTGCGCGATTTGCCACCGAAAAACGACATTCTCATCCCTCAATTATATGTCGAATTTAGCTTCCGCGTTTCGTCGGGAAACATACCGCGGCGCGGTTTCTCCCGCCGCCGAAAATCCCGCTTTTTCGAGCGTATTCGCCAACATATATCGATATTCGTGATATTACTCTAAAACATATCACACGCACGAGCGGCAAGTCAAGCGTTCTGCACCGGGTGCGGAGCGTCTTGACACATCTGTCGGGCGGGGCGGAAACCGGACGCTCCGAAATGTTCAGCAAGAGGGGTCCGCGCCGTTTTAGCTTGCTTTTCTTTCGGAAATAATCTATACTGTTTTGTACGCCCTTTGCGCGCCGAGGCGCGCGGGCTTATGCGGGTGCGATGAACAACATCATTGTCAAAATCAGCGACGGGGAACTCTTCAACTTCTTCGACAGCGAGTCGAGGAACGGTTTTTTGCTGGGTTCGCGCCGCTCGTGCGACATCGTCGTCAAGTCGCTCATCGTCGCCCCCGAGCAGCTCCGTTTCGTCCAGAAAAACAATGTCTGGTATGTCGAGGACATCACCCCCGACGGCGCGAAATCCGAGGTGTTCATCAACGGCAAACGCTTCCGCCGTCCGCTCGTGCGTTTCGACGGCGACATCACCATCCGCAAGGCGGGCGAAAAGAAGGGCGGCTACGAGGTCAAGGTGTCCCTCGTCAAAAAAATCACCCGCAAGCGCAGCGGCTCCAACTTCGACCTCACCCAGAAGACGGTCACCGTCGTCGGGCGTTCGCCCTCGTGCGACATCGTGGTCGCAAGCCCGCAGGTCGGCGAAAAGCACTTCCACATCATCTACGACGGCTCGCACTTCTACATCGAGGACCTGCACAGCATAGGCGGCACCTATGTCAACAACAGAAAGGTGCGCCGTGCGGAGCTCAGGAACTACGACCGCATCTCCGTGCCGTCGGCGGCGTACACCTTCTTTGACGGCAAGCTGCTCTTTTCCACCTCGCCCGCGGGCATACAGCTCGACGCAGTCGGCGTGACCAAAGAGGTGACCGACAGGGGCACGCGCAACAAAATCAGGCTTGTGGATTCCGTCTCCTTCCGCGTCGAACCGGGCGAGTTCGTGGCGGTGGTGGGCGGCTCCGGCACGGGGAAATCCACCCTGCTCGACTGCCTGAACGGTCTGCGCCCCGCAACCGGCGGCAGCATATACTACGACACCAACAACTACTACGACAACATCAAGTCGTACAAGAGCATCATGGGCTATGTTCCCCAGCGCGACATCATGCACGACGACCTCACCGTGGAGGACGGGCTCACCTACACCGCTCTCCTCAGAATGCGCTCCGCGATGACGCGCGAGGAAACGCGGGAACGCGTCCGCGAGGCGATTGCCGATGTCAAGCTCACCGGCAAGGAAAAACTGCGCATATCCTCGCTTTCGGGCGGTCAGCGCAAGAGGGTTTCCATCGCGATGGAGCTGCTGTCCGACCCCAAAATCATCTTCCTGGACGAACCGACCAGCGGGCTTTCGCCCGACCTCGACCTCGAGCTCATGGAATTGCTCAAAGAGCTCGCGGGCAAGGGGCGCACCATAATCGTCATCACCCACGCCATGGAAAACCTGGACAAGTGCGACAAGGTGGCCTTCCTCGGAAAGGGCGGCAGGTTGGTCTACTACGGAGCGTTCTCCGAGGCGTTCCGCTACTTCAACCGCAGGAGCTACTCCCGCATATTCGCGGTGCTCTCCGACGAGGAGCAGTCCGTCGCGTTCGAGCGCAAGCTGCGCTCCACCGAGCAGTACAGGAAACTGCACTCCCTCTTCTGCGAGCTGTACCCCGACGCAAAGGCGAATATGCGCCCGCCCGAAACGGAAAAACGCAAGGCGCAGAAGGGCACGGACGAAGCCCCCGCGCAACTGCCGCAGGAAACGGCGGGAGAAGCGGCGGAAACGACGCCCGAGGAGGCAAAGACGGAGCGTCGCCGCAAGAACGGGGAAAGAAAGGTCAGAAAGGGCGAGGAAAAGCCCCGCAAAGAGGACGAAAAGCCCCGCAGGAGAAAAAGAGCCGCCAGGTCGGACGAATCAACCGCCCCGATGCAGGCGGACGAAACGCAGCACGAGCCCGAAGCATTCGAGGGAGAGGAGGCGGGAACCCCCGCGCGCACTCCCCTTTCCGCGGGTCATGCCGAGGGTGACGCACCCGCCGCAGGCGACGCCGAACACGCGGATTTCCCGAGGAACGAAGCTTCCGAGCGCCCCTATGCGGAGGGCGAAACGACGCCCGCCGACGAGGCGGCACAGTTTGTCCC
>USEV01000161.1 GCA_900553825.1 uncultured Eubacteriales bacterium | reverse complement strand
GCCCGTATCTCGCCGCCGTCGCTTCCAGCGCGGCGACCTCGTCGGGAGTGTGCGTCGGATAGCGCGTTTCCAGCCCGCCGAGCCCAAACCTTTTCAAGCCCTCGATGAGCATGACGAGGGTTTTGTTTTGCATGTACTTCTTGGGATGCGCGAGCACCGCAAGCCCCCCGAACGATTTGATGAGCCTGACTGCCTCGAGGGGCGATACCCTGCGCGCGTCAACATACGCCTTGCCGTCGGGGCCGAGATAGCGGTTGAAGGCGTCCTGCACATCGCGGGCTGTGCCCTCCTCCACCATTCGGCGGGCGATATTCATCCTGCCCACGCCCTCGCCCTCGAAATCCATGTCCGGACGCACGCCGAGCGCCGCAAGCTTTTCTCCTATCAGGCGGTTGCGGTTGCTACGGAGATGCTTGACCTTTTCGACTTCCTCGCAGAACTCCGGGTTGCGGTAGTCCACATTGTAGCCGAGGATGTGAATCTCCTGGTTGGAACGCGCGGAAATTTCAATCCCCGGCACGAACGCAATGCCGAGCCCCGCCGCCGCTTCCGCGGCTTCGGAAAGCCCGTCCACCGTGTCGTGGTCGGTGACGGAAAAGAGTCCTATCCCCTCGTCAAAGGCGTGCTTTGCGACATCGCGCGGGCACTTCGTCCCGTCCGACGCCGAGGTGTGAAGGTGAAGGTCCGCTTTCATTCCCCCTCCGTATCGGGTGCGTCCAGGCTCGCCGCCGCGTCCCCCGCGAGGTACTCGGGCGGCATATCGTCGCCGAGCTTGTCCAGCTTTTTGGTCAGTATGCGGTTGCGGGTCTCCATGCTCTCCACCGTGTTCACCACGGTCTGTGCCTGGCTCCGCACCTTTTCGATGAGCCCCGTGAATTTGCCGAAATCCGTGCGCACCGCCTGCATGAGATTGACGATTTCCGCGCTCTTTTTCTGGATTTTGAGCGTGGTGAACCCCACCTGCAGGCTGTTGAGCAACGCCGCAATCGTGGTCGGCCCGCACACCGTCACATGGTGCTTGTTCTGCATCTCGCTGATGAGCGCGCCGTCACGGAGAATTTCGGCGTAAAGCCCCTCGTTCGGCACATACATCACCGCAAAATTGGTGGTGGTCGGCGGCTTGATGTATTTGTCGTTGATGCTCTTCGCCTCGTTCTTGACGCGCTCGCGCAGCGCCTTGCGCGCAAATTCCACCGCCGCGTTGTCCCCCCTGTCGCCCGCGTCCAGCAGACGCTGATAGTCCTCGAGCGGGAACTTGGCGTCTATGGGCAGATACACGGTGTCGCCCGCCTGCCCCGGCATCACGACGGCAAAGTCCACCGCCTCACGGCTGCCGCGGGTGAGATAGCACTGCGCGACATACTGCTCGGGGGAAAGGATTTGTTCCAGAAGGCTCTGCAGGGCGACTTCGCCCCAGGTGCCGCGCGTCTTGACATTGGAGAACATACGGTTGAGGTTGCCCACCTTGTCCGTGAGCTCCTTCATCTCGCCGAACCCTCTCTGGACGCCGTCCAGCCTCTCGCTGACGCTCTTGAAAGCGATTTCCACCCTCTTTTCCAGGGTCTCGCCGAGCTTTTCCTCCACGGTGACGCGCATCTTTTCGAGCTGCTTTTCGTTGTCGTCGCGCACGGCTTTCAGTTGCGCCGCGCTGTCGGCGCGCATCTTCTCCACATTTTCGGAAAGCTCCTTGCGCATGTCGGCTATGCCCGCCCTGAACTCCGTCTTCAACGCTTCGAGGTTTTTTGCCAGCACTTCGTCGGTGCGGGCGGCATTCTCCTTCTCCGCCCTGGCGAGCGCGTCGAGCGAATTGGCGAGATAGTTGGAAAGCGTCACCGTCTGGTTCTCCGCGCGGGTGAGATAGTCGCGCAGCACATCGCCGTAACTCTTGTTGATTTGCGCGCTGGAATCCATGATGCTCCGACGGGCGAAATCAATCTCCTGCGTAATCGGCTCCACGACCGAACGCGCGTCGGGCGACACGGAGGCGGAGCCCCCGCGCTTTTTCGCCATGGCAAACAGAATCACCGCCGCCGCGCAGCATATCGCCGACGCCGCCGAAAATATGATGACCAGAATTTCACTTGCGCTCATCGTCCTTCTCCTTTGCCGCCCTCTTTTCGAGGTAGGCAAGCGCGTGTCCTCTCTCCCGCAGAACGGGGTTTAAGACCGCGTCCTTCCACAGCGCGTCCAGGGCGTCCCCTATGCGCCGTCCCTTTAAGCCCGCTCTTTCGGCGTCGACGCCGTTCACGGGCAAATCCGCAACCGAAAACGGCGTGCCGTCTTCAAGCATACTGCGGTAAAGCTTCTCTATCCTCGTCTCGCCGACGGGCACTCCGCGCGTTGCGTAAGCGTCCGCGCGCATGAGCACCGCAAGCTCCTCCATGAGCCCGGCGTGCGTCGCTATGAACACCCTGAGCTTGCCCTCGGACATATCGCCCTTGAGGTCGGTCATGTGAAGCCCGACGAGCGCGGTCACCCTTTCCGCCCTGCGAGCAGGCATACCCAGGGCGGCAAGCCGCCCGGACACGAGCTCCGCTCCGAGCTCGGCGTGACCGTACATATTCCCCTGCCGTTCGAGCGCGGGCTTCTTGCCCACATCGTGCAGGAGCGCCGCCCACCTCACCGACGGCGGAGCAACCCTGTACGCCTCCACCGAATGACGGAAGCCGTCGTATATGTGATACTTCGCGGGTTGCGGCATACCCTTGAGCGCGGCAAGCTCGGGGAGGAGAATGTCGAGTGCGCCCGTCGCGTCGAGCACTTCCAGCCCGCGGACATGGCCGTCAACCTCACCGAGCGCGGGATACGCCGTGTCGGCGACAAAGATTTTGTCCAGTTCCTCGAGGACGCGCTCGCGTGCGACATCCTTGATTTTGGGCGCGTTCCTGCGGCTGTCTCTTATACACA
>USEV01000160.1 GCA_900553825.1 uncultured Eubacteriales bacterium | reverse complement strand
GTGGTGCCCATGCTGGTGTGCTATATCTTCGCGACGATACTCGCGACGATGTCGCTGCGCCGCAGGGTGATGTGCTGCCGTCGCGCCGATTTCGTGTACATCTGCATGCTGTTCACATCGGTGGCGTACATCCTGATGGGCATCATCGAGAGCTTCTACTTCATCAACTCCCGCGTGATTGCCTACACGGATATGCTGCTCAACATGACATTGCTCACGAGCGCGTACTGCACGATGTTCTTCGTCGTCTTCTCCAGGAGGATGAACCCGAGGGAGAGATATGTGAACTTCGTGAACTGGAGCTCGCTTTACCTCGGGTTGCAGGGCATAATGACCTTTGTCACGGCGTTGACATTCATCGTGCTTTCCACCAACCCCGAGCTCAGCGCCAGCGTCAACGAGTACCTCGCGGCGTACTACGGCGTGAACATAGTGCTCGACGGGCAGGATTACTACATCGCAAGCATAATCGCACTTTGCCTACTCGGGGCGTGGATTGTCGCCTCGATTGCCGTCTCCGCGGTGCTCAGGAAAAAGGCAAAGGAGTTTGTCCCTCCCGCGCCACCTTCGTCCACTCCTCCCGGCGGCGGCTCGCCTTTCCCGGACTTCGGCAACGACTCGGGTGCCGACTCCTCGGGCGGCAACGACAAGGTGTTTGAGGAATTCGACCTGTAAACCTCGGCTTCTCCGAGGGACAAGGAGGCAATATGTACGACTTTGTCGCTTATATCACATCGCTTGACGCCTATGCGGTGATTGACGCAATCCTGCTTGTCGGCATAATCGCGCTGCTTGTGGTGCTCTTTGCTTACAGGCGCAACCTGCGCGTGCTGTTCGTGGTCATCGCGGTTGCGGTGCTCGATGTGTTGCTCAATGTGCTCTCGGAGCTCGCCGACCACGAAATCCTCACCGTCTCCAGATACATCATGCACTACACGATGATAGGCGTCATCGTCATGTGCGCCGTGGTGTACCAGAGCGACCTCAAAGCCATCTTCCAGAAGATAGGCAATCCCCGCGGGCTTCCCTCATTCAACGACGGGCTCAACTCCGACGACGAGCTGCGCGAAGCCACTGCCGAGATTCTGAGCGCGTGCCAGGATATGGCAAAACAGGATGTCGGCGCAATCATCATCATCGACAGCAACAAGAGCATCAACGACACCGTGCTCGATTCGGGCACGATGCTCAACGCCGAACTCTCCGCGGCGTTGCTCGAAAGCATCTTCAACACCAAGGCGCCCCTGCACGACGGCGCGGTCATCGTGCGCGGCAACAAGGTCGTGGCGGCGGGTTGCTTCCTTCCGCTCACCCAGAAGAACATCAACAAGGAGATGGGCACTCGTCACCGCGCCGCCATCGGCATAACCGAGGACACCGATGTTCTCTCCATCGTCGTGAGCGAGGAGACGGGCATCATCTCCGTCGTCGAGCGCGGTGAAATCAGAAGATACATGACCATGGACAAGCTCAAGGACGAAATCGAGGAAGCATACGGCATATCCCCCCTCGCAATCGCCAAACGCCAGGAAAAAGAGAAAAGAAAACACCACGGGAGATTGTGATGAAAACGATAAAACCCTTTGATATACTCCTGCCCGATGTGGCGGAACCCGAAAAATTCGCAGTCGTCTCCTGCGACCAGTTCACCTCGCAGCGCGACTACTGGGAAAAGCTCGCCGCTTTCGTGGGCGACGCTCCCAGTGCGCTGGACCTCATCTTCCCCGAGGTGTACCTCGAGGACGGCGACGCGGACGACAGAATCGTCAGAATCAACGCCGCCATGCAGGACTACATCGACAGGGGAGTGTTCAGGACGCTCAAAAACAGCTTCGTGCTCGTCAAGCGTCAGACGGCGTACGGCAACACCCGTCTGGGCATAGTCGCGCCCGTGGACCTGGAGGAATACTCCTATGTCCACCCCACCGAAGCGTCTATCCGCGCGACCGAGGGCGTCGTGGCGAACAGGATTCCCCCCCGCCTCAAAATCCGCGAAAACGCGCCCGTCGAGCTGCCCCATGTCATGCTGCTCCTCGACGACAGGGACAAACGCGTCATAGAGCCGTTCTACCGCAAGCGCGCGTCGCTTGAGAAGCTCTACGATTTCGACCTCAACATGAACGGCGGACACCTCACAGGCTGGCGTCTGGACGCGAAGGAAGTCCTCGCCGTGTTCGACGAGTACGCACGCGACATCAGAGGTATGTACGGCGTGGACACGGATTTCGTGTTCGCTGTCGGCGACGGCAACCACTCCCTTGCGACGGCGCAGGCGCACTGGAAGAATGTCAAGAAGACCCTCACGCCTGCGCAGGCGGAGAACCACCCCGCGAGGTACGCCCTCGTCGAGATCGAGAACCTGCACTGCGACGGCATAGCCTTCGAGCCGATCCATCGCTTCGTGTTCGGCGTGGACGACGCGGACTTCGTCCTCTATATGTCCACCGTGCTCAAGGGCGAGAGCAGGCTCAAGATGTTCACCACCAACATGGAATACACCATAGCCGTCAACGGCAACAGCGCCGAGGCGATAGCCGAGGTGCAGGACGCAATCGACGCCTATGTGTCCGCTCACCCCGGCGCAAATGTGGATTACATCCACGGGCTCGAACATCTCCATTCCGTTGCCGACACCTCAGACGGCGTGGCAATCGAGATGCCCTGCATAGCAAAGAACGACCTTTTCGGATATGTCGTCGAGCACGGCAACCTCTGCCGCAAGGCGTTCTCCATGGGCGAGGCGGAGGAGAAGAGATACTACTTCGAGGCAAAGAAGATAATCTGAACCAAAGACAATCCGCCCGACGCGGCGCGTTACGCCTCGTGCGGGCAAAACATACAAGTGTAATGAGAGGGTAATATGAAAGTTTGCAAATTCCTGTCTCTTATACACATCTGACGCTGCCGACGATAA
>USEV01000159.1 GCA_900553825.1 uncultured Eubacteriales bacterium | reverse complement strand
CGAGATTCCTCTACGTCTCGTGGGCTCGGAGATGTGTATAAGAGACAGGTTCACGCCCGCGAGCTCCGCCGCGGCGACGATTTCGTCGCGCACTCTGCCCTCTCTGTCGGCGGGGGTCGCCATGACGATTTCCCCCACTCCCGCAACCTTGGCGGGGATGGCGTTCATGAGCACGGTGCTGGGATAGCTTGCGGTGCCGCCGGGCACATATATGCCCGCCCGTTCAACGGGAGTCACGCGCTGACCGAGCACGGTGCCGTCCGCGCGCCTGTACTCGAAGCCCTCGCGGAGTTGACGACGGTGAAATTCCTCGATGTTCTTTGCCGCACGCGCGAGCATCGCCTTGTACCCGTCCGACACCCTCGCGCAAGCCGCCGCCCTTTCCTCGGCGGTGAGCTCGAGATTCTCGGGCGCGTAACCGTCGAATTTCGCGCCGTAGTAACGAAGCGCCGCGTCACCCTCCGCTCTCACCCGGGCGATGATTTCACGCACCGCGCCCTCGTATTCGGCGTAGTCCTCTATCTTGCGGTTGAGCACATCCTCAACCGAGATTTCCTCTGCGGAATAAATCTTTATCATTTGGTCACCTCGCGGATTTTGCCGACAATTTCCGCAATCTCTTTTTCCTTGAATTTGTATGCCGCCTTGTTGGCGATGAGCCTTGCGCTCACGGGGAAGATTTCCTCAATGACTTTGAGGCGGTTTTCTTTGAGGGTCGTGCCCGTCTCGACTATGTCCACGATGACATCGGACATCCCGAGCAGGGGCGCGAGCTCGATTGAGCCGTAGAGTTTGATGATTTCGATTTCGCGGTCGGTGTCCATGTAGTACTTACGCGCGATGTTGGGGAACTTGGTTGCGACGACGACCGCGCGGCCGTTGTCCTCGATGTAGTCCTCTTTCGCGGCGACGCACATACGGCACTTGCCTATGCCGAGGTCGAGAAGCTCATACACATCCGCGCCGCTCTCGAGCAGGATGTCCTTGCCCGCAACGCCGATGTCCGCCGCGCCGTATTCGACATATATCGCGACATCCGAGGGCTTGACGAGAAAATATCTCACGCCTTTTTCCGCGTTTTCAAGGACGAGTTTGCGTCCGGAATCCGTGAGCTCGCCCACGGTGTAGCCGCTCTCTTCCAGAATCTTGTACGCCTTTGTGCCGAGCCTGCCTTTGGGCAACGCTATGCTGACCATATCACTCCTCCTTTTCGCGCGGATAGCCCGTGTTGAGGTCGCCGAGGTTGAGCGCGAAACCCGTTGCCCCCTGCTCCCTGCCGAACCGCGCAAGCAACCCGTCGTAACGGCCGCCCGAGAGAATGGGCTTGGCAAGACGCGCGGTATAACCCTGAAAGATTATGCCGTTGTAATAGTCGATGTCGTTGACGATGCTGAAATCCAGCTTTATTCTGTCGCCGAACTCCGCGCGGCGGAAGCTGTCGTACAGCGTTTCGAGCTCGGCGACGGCGGCTTTGCCCTCCTCGCCCGTGACAAGCGATTTTGCAAGCGCGAGCGCGGAGGGGAAATCCGTCCCCCCGCCGATGACTGCCCGTATTCGCCCGAGCTCGCCCTCGCCGCCTGCCGCGGCGCAGAGGTCGTGGGCCGTTGCGGTTTCGGATGCACTCCGTGACGGCGGCTCGCGCACGGGGCGACACCACGCCGCATTCGTCCAGAAGCGCGGAGATATAGCCCATGTGCGACACCGAAAAGATGAACTGCTCGTCGATGAGCGCGAGGGATCGGACCGCGAGCGAGCAGACCTCAAAGACATCGCTCGCCGTCAGCGCGCCGATGCACTCCACGCCCATCTGGTTGATTTCCTTGAACTCGCCGCCGCCGCGTTCGGTGCGGTAGACGCTTTCGCGGTAATAGAGCTTGAGCGGCGCGCCCTCGGGGACGCGCGCGTTTTTGACGATGCTGAGCGTGACATCGGGCTTGAGCGCCATGAGCTTGCCGCCGAAGCCCTGGAATGTCAGGACGGACTCACTGCCCAGAAACCGCTTGTTGTCGAGATACAGCGAGTATTCCTCGAACTTGCGCATCTTGTAGAGGGCGTAGCCGTACTTTTCGTAGAGGGCTCCGAGCTCGAGATAGGTGCGCTCGTCCTTGGGGAGGGTGCGTGTTTCAATCAGCATTGTCGCCTTCCTCCATGATGCGTTTGAGCACGGTGCCGTAGCCGCCGCTCCCGTGACGGATGCACCGCGAGACGCGCGAAAGCGTGGCGGAGGAGATGTCCGTCTTTTCTATGATGCGGTTGTAGGTGTCGCCGCCGAGCAGAAGCTGGGCGCACTCCACGCGCTGTTCCATCTTTTCGATTTCGGCATAGGTGCACAAATCCTCGAAAAAGGCGCGGAACTCGTCTTCGGTGCGAATGTGTGTGAGAACTTCAAACAGTTTCATATCCGACTCCTTGTTCTCCTATTATACATAGGCACTTTAGCGTTGTAAAGCGTTTGGGGCAAAAATTCTTTAGCGATTTAATTCGTTAAAGCGAAGCGGGGAAAATATGCGCCGATGCGCCCCGCAACGGCGCGAACGGAATATATGCGCGCGAGGCGACATAGTATGGTATGCGAGGTGCGCCATGGGTTTTCAGAAGTTGATTGTGGTGTTGAGCGGGAGCGGAAGTACGGGGCTTTTGAAGCTGTCGGGGAGTTTCGACGGCGTGAGCAAAGTGAGGGCGGAATGCCGTTGCGACGCAGTGAAAGGCGAGGCGAAGCTCTACATAATCGCGGACGAGGTGACCGAACTCAAACTTAATGCCGCAAAAACCGTGCTTGAAATGCCGATTTCGGCAAAAGGCGATGTGGCGTGCATGCTGGTGACAAACGGCAAGACCTTGCTCGGGAGCTCGGGCGGACGGGTGGACCGCCGCCAGCTGGAAGGCAGAATAGAGGCCGCCAAGCGCGAACAGGCGAAGCTTTCGAGAGC
>USEV01000158.1 GCA_900553825.1 uncultured Eubacteriales bacterium | reverse complement strand
GAGATGTGTATAAGAGACAGCAATCGAGGCGCAGAGGCGGTGCGCGGCGTCGCTCGGCGTCCCGCTCGTCAATATGCGTTGCCGCGTCGTGGACGAAAATATGCGCGAGCTTCCCGTCGGCGAAACGGGGGAGTTGCTCCTCGCCGGCAATCAGCTCATGAACGGGTACCTCGGCGACGAGGAAGCCACCCGCGAGGCGTTCTGCACCGTGGACGGCGAAAGATGGCTTCGGACGGGCGACCTCTTCAGAATCATGCCCGACGGGACGCTGTTCTTCATGGGCAGGAAAAAGCGGCTCATAAAGATTTCCGGTATGAATGTGTTCCCTTCGGAAATAGAGCGCGCGGCGGTGGAGCTCCCGTTCGTGGAGCGCGCGGCGGTCATCGAGGTCAGGGAAAACGACAAGCCCTACATCGCGCTGTTTTGCGAGGGCAGGCTGAACGACGAGAGAGTGCGCGAGCTGAAACGGCACATCGTCCGCACGCTGTCGCACTGGCACGAGCCCAGATATGTCATTGAGGTGGAGGCATTGCCTCGCACACAGATAGGAAAAACGGATTACACGAGGTTGAGCGATGAATTTGAAAAAAATCGCAAAAAGAGTTCATAAGATTGCTCCTTCCGTAAAGGTGGAGGATTCCCGCGGTTGCGTGCGACTCACGGGTGAACTTGAGAGCTGGGACGAAATCTACCGTTGCGGCGTCGCCGCCGTGGACAAAAAATCTCTCGGCGTGCTCAACGACATCCGCCTCAAGGGTTTTGAAGAGAAAATCAAGACCCCGCCTTTCAGCGACGACGCAATCGACGGCGCGACGCCCGATGTGCTCGTCATAGGCGGCGGGATTATGGGCTGCGCGCTGGCGAGGGAGCTTGCCAGGCTCGACATCGATGTCCTTCTCGTCGAAAAGGCTAACGATGTGGCGACGGGTGCGTCGTCGAGAAACGACGGCTGCATACACCCCGGCATCGACCTCCACAAGGGACAGCTCAAGCTCCACTATGTCCTGCGCGGCAACGCGATGTATTCCAAGCTCTGCGACGACCTCGGCTGCGATTTCGAGCGTTGGGCGCAGACCTTCATGTTCAGCACCAAATGGGAAAGCCGCATAATAGCGCCTCTCATGCTCCTCAAGGGCAAGATTCTGGGCGTCCCCGATATGCACTATATGTCGCCCGCCCGTATGCGCGAGATAGAGCCGCACCCCCCGAAGTGGCTGACGGGCGCGGTCTACATGGCTTCGGCGGGCGTCGTGTCGCCTTACAAGGTCACCATAGCCCTCGCGGAAAACGCCGTCGAAAACGGCGCGAAAATCTCGCTCAACACGATTGTGCAGAGCATGGATGTGTCCGACGGCGTGATAAAGGCGGTGAGGACCAACCGCGGCACCGTGCGTCCGAAAATCGTGGTGAACGCGGCGGGGGCGTATTCCGATGTCATAGCGGAAATGGCGGGGGACAGGACCTTTACCATACACCCGAGGAAGGGCACCGACCTCATCCTGGACAAGAAGAAGGCGTACTACGCGCTGTCGTCGTTTGCCCGCAGTTATTTCGCGCCGCTGCCTCCCGAAGCGAGGGAGGAGAGTCACGCGGCTGTGGGGCACACCAAGGGCGGCGGCGTCATGCGCACCGTGGACGGCAACATTCTTGTGGGACCCAACGCGGTGGAACAGCCCTATCGTGAGGACACGACGACCAACCTCGCCGACATCCTCGCCATCGTGAAGAAGCAGAAAGTCGTCGCCGACGAGCTCTCGACTGCGGACATCATCACATATTTTTCCGGTGTGCGCGCCGCGACATACGAAGAGGACTTCGTCGTGCGTAAGGGCATATTCACGAAAAACATCATTCAGACGGCGGGCATACAGTCGCCGGGAATCACGGCGGCGCCCGCAATCGCCTGCGATGTCAGGGATTGGGTGAAGGATATGCTGAAGGCAAACCTCAAGCCCGATTTCAACGAGAAGCGCAAGCACACCCCGCGCCTTGCTTCGCTCGGCGTCGAGGAGAGGGAAGCCTTCGTGAAGAAGAATCCCGCCTACGGCGAAATCGTCTGCCGTTGCGAAGAGGTGAGCAAGGGCGAGATCATCGACGCGCTGGAATCCCCGCTCAAGGTGTGCACGGTTGACGGCATCAAGCGCCGCGTCCGCCCGGGAATGGGCAGGTGCCAGGGCGGGTTCTGCTCGCCGCTGGTCATTAAAATCATCGCCGAACACGAGGGCATGAGCTGCGAGGAAGTGCTGAAGGGCGACCTCGGCAGCGTGATACTCTACGGCGACACCAAGCGCCCCGAGGAAGCCGTCGGCGGCGGGAAAAATTGAGCGTTTTGCTCAAAGAGTGTGTTCGTATGCATAAATGCGCATATAAACACCGTGTTTTGTAAAAATGCGTCACAAGGCGCAACGGAGGAAAATATGACAAAGACCGTCGATGTGGTGGTTATAGGCGGAGGACCCGCAGGGCTTGCCGCAGCGGAGAGCGCGGCAAAGGCGGGTGCGTCGGTTGCCGTCCTCGAGAGGGAAGCGAGGCTGGGAGGAATCCTCAAGCAGTGTGTGCACGACGGCTTCGGGCTCATCCGTTTCGGCGAAAAGCTGGCGGGGCCCGAGTACGCCGAAAGGTACATCGAGTTCGTCGAGGCGTTGGACATAGACACCTACACCCTCACTTTCGTCACCTGTCTGGAAAAGCTGGACGGCGGGTTCAAGGTGACTGCCGTGAGCAGAGAGGGCATCAAGGAGTTTTTCGCAAAGTCCGTCGTCCTCGCCACGGGGTGCCGCGAGAGGACAGCCAAGCAGGTGCTGATTCAGGGCACGCGTCCCGCGGGCGTTTTCACCGCCGGCACGGCGCTGATGATGTGGCTCGGCGAGCAGATCAATGAAAAAGGCATCGGCAACGGCATCTCTCTGATCCTGTTTCTGTCTCTTATACACATCTCCGAGCCCACG
>USEV01000157.1 GCA_900553825.1 uncultured Eubacteriales bacterium | reverse complement strand
GGCTCGGAGATGTGTATAAGAGACAGCACTTTTTCCTTTGCCTTTTCCGAGGTGTACGGGGGGGATGAGAAGTGCACGGCAAAGAGTTTCATGCCGCGTTTTGCCATCATGTACGCCGCCACCGGGGAATCGATGCCGCCGGAAAGGAGGAGCATCCCCCGTCCCGAGCATCCGACAGGCAAGCCGCCCGCCCCCGCAATCGTGTCGGTGTAGACGAGCGAACAGCCGTTCTCGCGTATATCCACATGAAAATCGAATTCAAAGTCCTTGAGCGAAACCTTGAACCCGCCGAGGGAAAGCACCGTGCCGCCGAGGTCGGCAGCGATTTCCGCGGAATTTTTGGCAATGCGCTTGTCGGCGCGCTTTACAGTCACCCTGAACAGGATTTTCCCCTGCCTCTGCGCCTTGATTTTTGCGGCTACGGCGGAAAGGGAGGCGCGTATCTCGCTGAAATCCTCGTCTGCAAGCGTCTTCACCTTGTCGGCGACGGAAAGGGAATGTATGCCGAACACCCGTTGCAGACGGGAAAGGATTTCGAATTCGTCCTCCGGTGCGAAATTTTCGACATAATATCTGCCCTGCGTGCGCGAAAAGCCGCAGTCAACGCCCTTAAGGGCGTTGCGAATGTTCTTTATGAGCAAGGATTCGAAATACTCCCTGTTCTTTCCCTTCAGGAAGATTTCGCCTATCCTTATGACAACGACTTTATCCATGTTTTCCTCACTTTTTCACTTTCTTGCGTATTCGCTGAGCTGCCTTGCCGCGGCGCAAACCTCTTTGAGCACGGTTTCCATCTCGCTTTGAGTGTTGAATTCCGACACGCTGAAGCGGACAATCCCGTCGCGGTGCTCGGCGTCGAGCCCCAAAAGGCTCTTGAAGCGGCTTTCGCGGTGCGAACTGCAGGCGGAACCGACGCCGACGAGTATCCCGCGCGTTTCCAGGGCGTGCAACATGACCTCGCCGCGCACTCCCGCGAAGGCGACGGTGAGTATGTGAGGCGCACACGCGCTCAAATCCGTGATGACGACCGTTTCGGGCAACTCTGTCTTTATTCCGCTTGCGAGGTATTCTATAAAACTGCGCTTTTTAGAATAGTTTTGTTTGAAATCCGCCGCACTCTGCTCTGCCGCACAGGCAAACGCCTCAATCAACGGCCCGTTTTCGGTGCCGGAGCGGAAGCCCTTTTCCTGTCCGCCACCGTAAAGGAGAGGCCTCACCGACGCGCCTTTTGCCACATAGAGCGCCCCGATTCCCTTCGGCGCATGGATTTTGTGCCCGGAGATGGTGTACAAATCGACGCCAAGCGCACGGAGATTGACGGGTATTTTGCAAAACGCCTGCACGCCATCGCTGTGGAAGAGCGCCTTCGGCGCAACTCTTTTTGTCATGCCCACAAGCTCCGCAATGTCGTTCACGGCGCCCGTTTCGTTGCTGACATGCATGACGGAAACGAGCGATGTGTCGGGGGTGAGCAGGCTTGCGAACTTTTCCTTGTCCACCGCGCCGCTCGGAGTTATGGGCGCAAAGACGACATCGAAACCCTGTTCTTTCAACGCTTTTGCGGGATTGACGATTGCGTCGTGTTCCCCTTCGGACACTATGATGCGGCTTCCGCGCGCCTTGCGCGTGCAGAAAAGCGCGGTGTTGTCCCCTTCCGTGCCGCCGGAGAGGAAGTAAAGCTCGCCCTCTCCCGCCTTGAGCACATCGGAAATCTTCTGCCGTGCCGCGCGAATGACCTTTGTTTCCTCCGCCGCTTTGCCGTAAAGTGCGGACGCGTTGAACCATCTCCTCTCGTTTGCCTCCTGCAGCACTTTGAGGGAGCTCTCGTACGGGCGCGTCGTTGCGGCGTTATCAAGATATATCATATTTCTCCTGGCGTGACCGTCCGCCCCCACGCCTCTTTCCTGCGAGGGTTTCAGACGGCGCATTTTCACTTATCGGTGCTCTTTTCGGCGCTCTTTTTGCCCTTGCGCAGGGTGTCGCCTATCAGCATGGCGAGATATTCGTCGGGCGAGAAAAGCAACCTGCGTTCCGTGCCGTCCACGGAAAAGACGATGACTTTGACATCCTCCGACGCGTGGTTTGCCGTCGCGACAAAATCGTTTTCCGAAGCTATGTCGTAGAACTTGGTGAACGCCTTGACATCCTTGAAGGCAATCTCCAGAATCCTGCGGGATTTGCCGACTATGTTCCTGCGCGACACCACGAGCCCCTGTCTGCTGTATGCGTATTCGAACTGTCTGGGCGAGGAATAGAACCTCTGCGTGAGCCAGATGCCCACCGCAACGAAAACGCCCACCGCGATGAAGGCGTAGTAGCTCCAGAACACCGCGACAAAAATCATCCCGAGCCCGACAAGTTGCAGAATCACGCCGAGAATCTGGTCCGTGCGCGCTCCCTTGCGCAACTCCACATCCACGCTTTGTACATAATGTTCGCTCATTTGACCTTGTAGTAATCCCCCTTCCTGACCTTGACGACGAGCTTGCCGAAGGACACATCCGCCTCTCCGCGGGAATTGCGCCTGACGAGCACTCCGCGCTTGGAAAGCGACTTGACCCACACGGGGTCGCCGTCCTTCAACGGCGAGGGGTCGCGTTCGTCCTCCACCACGCTCTCACGCTCGTAGTTTGCGGACATATCGGCAAGCTTGCGTTTGAGCGCGCGTGCGGCAAAGATGTCCTTGTCCTCGACGGAATCGCGGTTGAGCATCTCGCGCAGCTCCGCGAGGATTTCGTCCGCCTCCTCCACCGAACTTTCGATGAGATGTTTGGTCTCGCGCCGTATGCTTTCGTCCAGTTTTTCGCGCTTTTCGGCAATCAACCGCTTCTGGTTCTCCGCCTCGCGCAGCTCGCTCGCCGCCTTTTCGCGGTCCAGCGACGCGTCCGTCACCAGCTTCTCGGCGTAACGCCTCGTCTGTTCCGCCGCCGACAGCACGCTGTCGAACTGC